>NZ_JAKGTG010000037.1:0-46544 GCF_022324845.1 Clostridium sp. YIM B02506 | reverse complement strand
GTATCTTATATTCCGGTAGATATCCTCTGCATAAATTATCAAATATGTTCAATGACTAACTTAATGACATTGGGTCAAAAAGTGCAATATATAAAAAGTAAAAATACTAATAATAATATTCTTATATTAGCAGTTTTAAAATACACGATTTTAATTGCAATTATATTATTAAATAGTAACAAACGCTATATAGAAAAAAATTTAGTTGATATAAATGTTATGGAGTATCTACCTTTCTTTAAGGTGGCTACTATTCCTATTTCAATTGGAATAGGATTTTTTTTGAGATTTTTATTTTCTTATATTGGAGTAAAGAGAAAAAGTTATCATAATCAGATTATTGAAGATAGTATTTTTATTATATTAACTTCTGCTTTAATGATATTAAATAAAAATAATAGCAGTGGTGAGTATAAGGTTATGTTTATGGTTATTATTATTTCATCAACCATTTCTTTTGGGAAAAGGTATGGTTTAAAAATAGCTGGAATTTCATCATTTATAGTTTTGGGATTAAGTTTAATTTATAATATTACTGATATAACTAAAAGCTACAGATTTGAAAATGATTTGTTCATGTGCGTTATATTTGGAGTAATGGCTTGGATATTAGGTAATTATGTGATATCTGAGCAAAAGCAGATACAAGCATTAGAGGATGAATTAGAGATACAACTAAAGCAGCATAATTATATAGAGGATATGATGATACAAAATGAAGCTTGTTATGATTTATTAATTAAAAGTTCTTCAGAGGTTATCATTATTCATAATGAAAAAGGGGTACTATTTCTAAATGAAAAAGCATTAAATCTATTTGGGGTTAATCAAGGGGATGATAGTGCTCATAAGTATGAGTATGTTATTGATTCAGGATATAAAAAAGAGGATAAGGTTTCAAATAGTTATTATAAAGAAATCTTATTAAATAAGTATACGAATATTTCATTTGAAGAAGTTATAAAAAATAGTGAAGGAGAAGAGTATGTCCTCCACAATATATCTACCTACTGTATATATGATAAGCAGTCAGCCATATTAACTACAATGAGGGATATTACTCCAATAAAGCAGGTTCAGGAGTTAAAAGAAGATGTAAAAAGAAATGTTGCCTTATTAAATGAAACAATAGAATACAATAGATACATCACTGACTTTTTTTCAAATATATCACATGAGTTTAAAACACCTTTAAATATAATATTTTCATCGGTTCAATTGCTTAATATATATATTGAAAATGATGAACCAATGGGAATCTCAAAAAAGAAAGCGTATCTTAAGAGCATGAAGCAAAATTGCTATAGGCTTACAAGACTTATAAATAACATATTAGATGTAACTAAGCTAGATTCAGGTTTTATAACTCTTCAACTACAAAATATTGATATTATAAGCTATATTGAAAATATTACGATGTCTGTAATACCTTATGCAGAAAATAAGGGAATAGAGCTTATATTTGATACCTATGTGGAAGAAAAGATAGTAGCAGTTGATCCTAATAAAATAGAAAGAATAATGTTAAACCTCCTTTCAAATGCATTAAAATTTACGGATACTGGAGGGCGGATATACGTATCTATATCAAATACAGAGGATTCTATTATAATATCTGTAAAGGATAATGGAATTGGAATACCAGAAGATAAATTAGAATTAATTTTTGAAAGATTTATGCAAGTGGATAAGACGTTAAGAAGAAATCATGAGGGAACAGGTATAGGCTTATCTCTTGTAAAATCTTTTGTAGAACTCCATGAAGGAGATATACAAATAGTCAGTAAAATAAATGAGGGAAGCGAGTTTTTAGTAAATTTACCTATAAGATTAGTGGATAATCAGGAATGTATTATGAAAAAAGAAATAGAGGGAGATTTTATTGAAAAGGTAAATTTAGAGCTTGCAGACGTATATGGGGAAGTAATGAAAGAAACCAATGTGGAATGAGAAGTGTCTCAACAAGTTATATCAGATATTTTTTATTCTGTTTCTAAAGCTAAAAAATAATTAGGAGTATATTAGATTAAATAATAAATCTAATATACTCCTTTCTTTTATTTTAAGGAAATCTATTGTTAATCTTCATCTAGTATATCTTCAATATATTTAACAATATTGCTAATATATTTGAAAGTATGAACATCCTCATCATGAATAGTTATTTTAAATTTTTTCTCACACTCAATAACTATTTTTGCAATACTGATTGGTTCAACTCCGTGATCAGATGTTAATTGAGTATCAGCTGTGATGTCTTCGTAGTCAATATTAATAACTTCACCAACAATTTTAGCTATCTTTTCAAAAATCATAGTATTCCTCCTTTCATTTTTAGCGTAATTAAAGTAATGGACTTATTTCTCCAGTATAGAATAAGCTAAGTCTATGAAGGGCTCTAGTGCATGCAATATAGAGGAGATTTTTATCATCTTTAGAGTAATAGGTGTTTTTATCAGTATTTAATATTAATACAGAATCAAACTCTAAACCTTTAGAAAGATATATTGGAATTATAAAGGTTCCATCTAAAGTAGCCATGCTGTCACTTTTAATAAGTTTTATTTGGATTTCATCTTTTAAGATTTCATATAATGAAGATGCCTCTTTTTCAGTTTTACATATTAAGCCTATAGATTGATAGTTATTTTCTCTAGAGGTTTTAATTTCATTTATGATATTATCTTTAAGTTCAGTTAAAGTTGAAGAGGACTGAACTATAGGAGAGTTACCCTTTCTACTAAAACTATTGATTTTAAAATCATCATTAAGAAATTTCTTGCTAAATTCAAGTATTTCACTAGTAGATCGGAAACTTTTATCCATTGTAATTAAGGTGGATTTTTTCTTGCATAATATTTTATTTACTCTTTCATATAGGGATAAATTTTCTTGTTTTCCAATGGTTTGATTTATATCTCCTAAAATTGTGTATCTTGATTTTGGGAATAGTAAGTTTAATATTTTAAAATGAATAGGATAATAATCTTGAGCTTCATCAATTACTATCTGTCTTATTTCACTGTACCCATTGTTTGTATTTAGTTTTAAACTTAAGAAAGAAAGTGCTACTGCATCCCCATAAGATAATACATCATTATTAAGATTTTTAAAGGTAAAGTCTAGTATGTCTTCAATATTTTCTGGTAAATCTATACCTTTTGATAGACTATAAAAATAGCTTTTGTTAGTAAATAGTTTTCTATATAATTCTAAAGGATTTAGTTTAGTAAACTTTCGTATTTCTTTAATTAAATTTGTACTTTCATAAATAGATAACATACGAGCTGTTTCTTCAAGTTCAAATGAATGTTCTTTATAAGTCGTTACAAAGTCTGTTAACTTTTCTAGGCGGGTTTTATGATTTTTATGAACTTCTTCAAGAATTGATGCTTCCAATTGCTTTAGTCGTGAACTTAAAGTTATTGCTCTTTTTTCATTTAGTATTCTATTTTTTGATAGTTGTCTGTTTGATATATGTTTTCCATCATAATAAACATCTTTAAAATCTATCCATTTTCGAGGTAAATCATTAATAAAGCGATTTAGTATCTCAACGAACTCACTAGAACATTTAAATTCCATACTGCTTTTTGTCAAGTTATCATTAGATGAAAGTAGTGTTTCTAAAAGTTCATTCCTAGTTTCTATTTTAGGACCATTTAAAATATTGATAATTAATTCTTCAAAGGTTTTAGAGTTTACGTTCTTTTCACCAAGTTCAGGAAGTACATTTGATATATATTGCTCAAATAGGGTATTAGGTGAAATAATTAGTATGTTATTAGAAGATAGCTTATCTGATAAACCTTGATACATAAGGTAAGCTGCTCTATGTAGTGCAACTGAAGTTTTCCCGCTTCCTGCAACTCCTTGTACCATCATTAAATCCATTTCCATATTTCTTATAATCATATCTTGATCTTTTTGTATTGTTTCAACTATTGTCTTCATTTTAGAGGAAGTGTTTTGAGATAACATTTTTCTTAAAAACTCATCTATAATCTGTATATCTGCATCAAAAAAGTACTCTAACTTACCGTTATTTATTTCATATTGACGTTTTAGATTAACTTCTCCTGTTATTTTCCCAGATGGAGCTTCATAAAAGGCTTCACCTATTCCAAAACGATAAAATATACTTGATATTGGGGAGCGCCAGTCATAAACATAAATTTCACTTGAATCATCATCTATAAGAGAAGAACGACCAATATATATATTCTCATATTCATCTTCATCCTGAAATTTAAAATCAATACGAGCAAAGTAAGGAGAGTTAAGCAGTTTTTCTAACGCCATTATTTTAGCAGCTTCCACTTCATATTCAGAAATTTTATGAGATATAGGTTTAGCATATTGTCCTATTTCTATAAGGTCATAAAAATTATCCTTTACCCAAAGGTTAGATAAAGAGTGATTTGTTTCTTCCCTAAGCTGTTTTTTAGCTTCAAGTATTTCTTCACGAACCTTTTCACTATTTTTTCTTAAGGAAGAGAGTTGCTCTTCAGCTATTGATATAGTTTGATTTAAGCGATTGTTTTCGAAACCTAAGTGATCATAATTATTTTTCAATCTCAAAATCCCCTTTCAATGTATGATAGCTTTTCTATGATACTCCTAAAAATGTGCCAGTATAAGTCTTATATTAAGATTTTTAATATGGTATAATATAAGTGAGGGAAAAGTTATTTTCCCTTTAATAAGTTAAGAACTAGGATTGTTATTATGTATTTAGGATAATAACAATCCTTTATTGTTTTAGAGACTTAGATGTTATAATATTAGATATGATTTAGATAGGACTTTGGAGGGATAAAATGAAAATATATGAAGCTTGTGTTGGAAATTATAAGGAAGCTCTATTAGCTTTTGAAAAAGGTGCAGATAGAATAGAACTATGTGATAATCTTATGGAGGACGGAACAACTCCAAGTTATGGTACCATAAAAAAAACTGTAGAGAAATTAAGCATTCCTGTAATGGTTATTATAAGACCAAGAGGTGGAGACTTTATATATAATGATGAAGAACTAGAAATAATGAAATATGATATTCAGATAGCAAAGGATTTAGGAGCCCATGGGGTTGTTATAGGTGCAATTAAGGATTTTAAAATCGATAAAAAGATAATTAAAGAACTAATTTCTATAGCTAAGCCTATGTCAATTACTTTTCATATGGCTTTTGATGAAATAGATGACAAAAAAGAAGCTATTGATGAACTTGTAGAACTTAAAGTTGATAGAATTCTTACTAAAGGTGGAACTGGTAATGCAATTAGCAACAAGAATTTTTTAAAAGAATTAGTTGATTATGCAGATGGAAGAATTGTTATTATGCCAGGTAAAGGTGTAAATATAGAAAATAGAGATTTAATATTAGAATATATAGGGGCTAATGAAATACATGGAAGTAAGGTTGTCTAGCTATATAGGCTTAATGGGTGAAAAGAAATGAGTAGAGAAAAATTTATTTATAGCAGAATTAAATATTGGGTAGCCTTTATTATATTTTTTATAACAGAAGTTCTAATTGCGGTATATGTTCATGATGATTTTATAAGGCCCTATGTTGGAGATATACTTGTTGTGATTTTATTATATTGTTTTGTTAAAATATTTGTACCCTATAAAGTTAAACTAATGCCGTTGTATATATTTATATTTTCATCTTTTGTTGAGATACTTCAATATTTTAAATTAGTTGAGGTATTGGGATTACAAGACAATAGGTTTGCTAGAATAGTAATAGGTTCAGTATTTGATTGGAAAGATATATTGTGTTATGGAGTTGGATGTATTCTATTATGTGGGTATGAGAAATTAATAGATAAATGTTTAAGAGGAAGAACTGCCTTCTAAAAATATAATCAAAAAGATAATTATTTGTAATGTGTATATATGGCAAAATGATGTAAAATAGAAATAGACTTTGAAAGGTGTTAGCAAAATTACTTTGCAACACCTTTTATTTAATATTAAATGATAATATTTATCATTTACAAACTAATTTCCCTATGCTATTATGTTTGTAAATCCTCACAACAAGGCTAGAGATATAATCAATATTTTAGAGGAGGAAATGTGATTATGGAAGATTTAACGTCCAAAAGTGAAATAAGATCTTTAAGAAAAAAGGAACATGTTAAGCATTTTTCTAAAGGTGATTTTGAAGGAAATAATTATTTTAAATATATATATTTAGAGCACAACTCACTACCAGAGATTGATTTTAATGAGATAGATACAAGAGTGAGTTTTTTAGGTAAACAAATAAACTTTCCTGTAATGATTAATGCCATGACAGGAGGGTTTAATGATGCTGTAAAAATAAATAGTAATCTTGCAAAGGTTGCAAAGGAATTAAACATACCAATGGCAGTTGGATCTCAAGCAATAGCTGTTAATGATGAAAATTACTCAGCTTCTTTTAAAGTTGTAAGACAAGTATTAAAAGATGGGGTTGTTTTATCTAATATAAATGCTTTTTCAACTATAGATGATGTTAAAAAAGCTATAGATATGATTGAGGCTGATGGGATTCAGATTCATATAAATCCTGCTCAAGAGATATGCATGCCTGAAGGAGATAGAAACTTTAAAGGTGTTTTAAAAAACATTGAAAATATAGTTAAAAAAATAGATAAACCTGTAATAGTAAAAGAAATAGGTTTTGGCATGTCAAAAGATGTAGTCAAGAGGCTTTTAGAAGTTGGCGTAAAGTACGTAGATGTAGGAGGAAGTGGGGGAACAAATTTCATTAAAATTGAAAGTGAAAGAAATAAAGAATTTCACTTTGATGAACTATTTGATTGGGGAATACCTACAGCATTAAGTCTTATTGAAGCAAGAAGTTTAAGTGATGATTTAAATATTGTGTGTAGCGGTGGGGTTAAAGCTTCTGATGAGGTAATAAAGGCCTTATGTTTATGTGCCAATATGACTGGTATAAGTGGTCCTATATTAAAGTCATTTTTAGATGGTGGTTATGAAGGTGCACTTGAGTATCTTCAAAATATTATATATAAATCTAAAGTAATGATGTTTCTTTTAGGTAAAAAGAATATAGAAGAGCTTAAAAGTGTACCTTTTAGAATAAAAGGTGAACTTAAAGAGCTTGTGGATTATAAAAGGTGAAGACATGAATGAGAAATTAAAGGATATAGGTGAAGGGTATTCACATAGTAAGTTAATTTTAACCGGAGAGCATGGAGTTGTATATGGTAAACCTGCCATAGCAATTCCTTTTCCACTTAAGGTGAAATGTACCACAAAAAACTATGATAGAGGCATAAGGTTCGAATCATCAATTTATACTGGTGATATTAACGATATGCCAGTTAAGCTTAGAGGGCTTTCTTTGGTTTTAGAGGAGGCTTTAAATATTTTAAATAAACCATATGAAGGACTTCTTATTAATATTTATTCAGAAATACCAATAGGAAGAGGTTTAGGTTCAAGTGCATCAATTGCTACAGCTATAGTAAGAAGTTTATTTTCATTTTATGGACAAAATCTTACTAAAGAACAATTATTTTATTTAGTGAATATAGGCGAAAAATATGCCCATGGAAACCCAAGTGGTATTGATATGGAAGTGGTATCTAGTGAGGAAGCTATATATTTTAAAAAAGACAATAAGGTTCAGTATATTAAAAGTGCTAAACCATTTTATATAGTAGTAGGAGATAGTGGGAAGATTGGGGATACACGTAAGGCTGTAGAAAATGTACACCATAGACGTTTATTAAATCCTCATAAAATGGAATCTTATATAGATGAAATGGGAAAGCTTGTTGAAAAAGGCAAAGAAGCTTTTTTAGCTGGAAATATGGATTTATTAGGTGAACTACTTAATTCTAACCAAGATATACTTGAAAATATGGGTGTAAGCGATGAAAGTTTAGATATATTAATAAAAACTGCTAGAAAAAATGGAGCCTTGGGAGCTAAATTAACTGGGGGAGGATTAGGCGGTTGTATAATTGCACTTTCAAATAGTTTAGAGGATGGGAATTTAATTTCACAAGAATTAATAAATTCTGGCGCAGTTAAAAGCTGGTGTTTCTCTACCAAGGAAAATAAACTTTATACTTTCGAGAAAATGGAGGATTAAACTAAATGAAAGCTAAGGCAAAAGCTAATACAAACATTGCATTAATTAAATATTGGG
The DNA here is from genome assembly GCF_022324845.1 of Clostridium sp. YIM B02506. NCBI lineage: Bacteria > Bacillati > Bacillota > Clostridia > Eubacteriales > Clostridiaceae > Clostridium > Clostridium sp. YIM B02506. The sequence goes on along the minus strand of NZ_JAKGTG010000037.1, from coordinate 38,369 downwards.
GAAAGCGAGATAATGAATTAATCCTGCCTATGAATAGCAGTATATCAATAACCTTAGATGGATTTTATACCATAACTTCAGTTGAGTTTAAAGAATATCTTAAAAATGATATTTTTATATTAAATAATAAGGAAACAGAAGAGAAGGAACGGAAAAAAATATCAAAGTTTCTTGATGTTGTAAGAGAATTATCAAGAACTAAATTATATGCAGAAGTTAATTCTGAAAATAAAGTACCAACAGCTGCTGGATTTGCTTCGTCAGCTTCTGGATTCGCAGCATTAGCAGCTGCAGCTTCAAAGGCAGCGGGTTTAGATTTAAACAAAAGAGATTTATCAATATTAGCTCGTAGAGGTTCAGGTTCTGCATGTCGATCAATTTTTGGCGGATATGTTAAATGGGAAAAAGGTGAAAAGATTGATGGAACAGATTCTCATGGAGTTAGGCTGTTATCAGAAAAAGATTGGGATATAAGCATACTTTCAGTAATGGTAGCCTCAGGGAAAAAGAAGGTTTCTAGTAGAGAAGGAATGAAGCGTACAGTAGAAACCTCACCTTTTTATTCAGGGTGGCTAGATACTGTAGAAAAAGATATTAAAATAGCAGAAGAGGCAATAAGATTAAAAGATTTTTATAGACTAGGAAATATAGCAGAAGAAAATGCTCTAAAGATGCATGCTACAATGCTTGGAGCAAAACCACCTGTTTTATATTGGGAACATGGAACTCTAGAAGTTATGGGGCATATTCAAAATCTAAGAGAGTCAGGTATACCAGCATTTTTCACCATAGATGCAGGAGCAAATGTTAAGGTGCTTTGTCTTAAGGAGAATGAAAATATGGTATATGAATCTCTTTTAAAACTTTCAAGTGTTATGAAGGTTTTAGTTTGTCATCCAGGTTCAGGAGTTACTTATTTAGAATAATAGGAGTTTAATTATGAAGTATATAGATGAAAAAAAGGTTAATATCGAAATTTGGGAAGATGTTGTAAATATTAAGGATTTAGTTAAGGCGCTTGTAATATGTAGTGTTACTACCCTTGGAGGATACTTTATTGCGCCAAATGAACCACCTAAGCCATTATTTTTTGGTTTAGGCGGTGCAATTATCGGGTTTGTTGTTTGCTCTGTTCTAATAAAGCCTAAAAGGATATTTGTTAAGGAAGATAAGGAGAATTAGGATGGATATTAGTTTAATTATACAGATGATACTAGCAGCAGCTTTAGCTGCGGTGATTTATTCTATAATTGGAGCAGCTCCAGGTGCAGATGAAACTGCAACCATTGCTCCAGTAATATTAGTACTTGTTTTATCAGGAGTAGAACCTGTTGTGGTTTTAGCTTTCTTTATTTCGGCAATAGTTGCATGTAAGCTTATTGATGCAGTTCCTGTTTCTATTGCAGGAATACCAGCAGGTGTTATGTCTACGCCAATGGTTGAGCATGCGATGGTGCTTAAAAAGCACGGGCTAACTAATACAAGCATAAGAAAGATTGCTTCAGGAGCTATAATAGGAACTTTCGTTTCTATACCTGTAAGTTTATTTTTGGCAAGTTTTATTGTGCCATTTGCAACTACTATTAAGGAATATGGAGATGCTATATTTTTTGTTGGAGCCATAGTATTAGCTTTAATGAGCAAAAAAAGATGGATAGCACTTGCTTCTATATTACCTTTTGCGCTTTTAATTCAAGGACTTAGATATCTTTATTGGGGAATAAATGCAGTACCTAAAGAAACTAATGTTTTTGTTTCTTTTTTCTTAGGTATTACTATAGGACCTGTTATCTTAAGTTTATTTGAACTTCTTAATAAAGATAAAAGAGATGCCTTAAAAAAATATGATACAAAGAAAATATATATAAAAGAGGAAGAGGAGATAAAGAAGTTTCCAAATCCCTTTAAAATATTAACTAAAAAAGAAGTAGGTTATAGTACATTAGCCTCACTTATAGGATCAATTACTTTTCTTCTAAGCCCAGTAGGATTAACCACCTTTTTGGGGGAGTTATTCTCAAGTAGAGTTAAAGATCCTGTGGAAAAAGCTTCACTTGCAGTTTCTTGTATGGAAGCTTTGGCACAGGCAACATATATTTCAGGAATTTTAATTCCTCTCCTAGCGTTAGGTATTCCACTATCTCCCGTAGCGTTAGGTCCAGGGAATCCATTATTTAATGCACCACCAGTATTTACATTAGAGAATAATATGCATCATATATTATCAAGAACAGATTTTGTTGTTGCAACTCTCATAGGAGCAGTTATTGCATCAGCTTTTACTTATTTTATCACCGTAAAGTATTCTCAAAAGATTTGTTCCTTCGTATTTAAAAAGATTCCTCATGAAGCTATGTTAGGAGTATTTTTCAGTTTAGTTTTACTTTTAGCTTTTATGGATGGAGGAGTTATTAATATTGTCGGTGTACTTTTAATAGGTATTTTTTCAGGGGTTTTATATAGGTTAGGAGTTAACTATGGGGTTATGTTTATGATTCTTTATTCAGCTCCATGGATTATAAAAGTATTATCAGGATTATATTAACTTGAGAGAGGGGAGATATTAATGATTAATATAAAGGTTCCAGGAAAACTTATGATAGCTGGGGAGTATGCTGTGCTGGAGAAAAATCAAAAGTGCATAGTAGCTGCAATAAACAGGTATGTAGAGGGAAGTATTGAACCTAGCATTAAAAATCAATTATTTCTCCCAGATATTAAACTTGAAGATGTTTTTTTTGAAATTAAAGATGGGAATGTAGAATTTAGTATAGAGGATTTAAGGTTAAGTTTTTTAAGAAGTTCAATCTCTATAGTTGTTAGGTTTTTAAAAGAAAATTCAATTGAGCTTATTCCATTTAAGTTATCAATAAAAAGTCAACTGGATGATGCCTCATCTGGTAAAAAGTATGGACTTGGATCTAGTGCAGCAATTGTAGTAGCAGCTGTTTCCTCAATATTAGCACTACATAATAAAGATGAGTTTCTTAACCATGATACAATCTTTAAGCTTTCTGCGATTGCTCACTTAAAGACCCAAGGAAATGGGTCAGGTGCAGATATAGCTGCTGGAGTTTACGGTGGATGGCTTGAATATTCAGCATTTGACTCAAAGTGGTTATTAAATGAGCTGGAGAGCTCAGATAAAATTAAAGATATTGTGGAGAAGCCTTGGAGAAATCTAGTTATTAGAAAATTAACCCCTCCTTCGGAATTAAAACTAGTAGTAGGATGGACTAAAGAGACAGCTTCAACTTCCCCTATGATACGAAAGGTAGATAATTTTAAAAAAGAAAGTCCTCATATATATAAGGAGTTTTTAAAAGAGAGTTCTATTGCTGTAGATAATCTAATCAAAGCTTTTGATGATAATAGTTTTGAAGATAGTATTAGTTCTCTTTCAGAAAATAGAAAAGCCTTAAAAAACTTTGGAGAAGTAGCTGGTATTCCAATAGAAACAAAAAAACTAACTGATTTATGTTCTATTGGAGAAGGATATGGAAGTGCTAAATCCTCAGGGGCAGGTGGCGGAGATTGTGGAATAGCATTTTTAAAAGGAGATTATAAAAAGCAAGAACTATATAGGGCGTGGGAGAAAGCTGATATTGAACCATTAGATTTAAATATATCTGAAATAGGTGTATCCATAAATAAAAAACAATAAAAATACTTGACTCCAACCTTAGGTAAGAGCTTAGTATTATATTCGAGGTGATAATATTGCAATATTACACAGTTAAAGAAATTGCAGATCTAACAGGAGTGACCATAAAAACTCTTTATCATTACCATAAAATAGGTCTGTTAGAACCCTGCAAGATTACAGATGCTGGATATAGATTATACGGTATTAAGGAATTAGAATTGTTGCAGCAGATTTTATTCTATCGAGAGCTTGAGTTTACATTAGAGGATATTAAAAAGGCTCTAGAAGATGAACCTAATCGAATTGAATTCTTGGCCAAGCAATATAAGATGCTTTTAGAGAAAAAGCAGAGAATGGATTGCATATTAGACACAATCGAAAAGTCAATAGACTTATCTAAGAAAGGAGTAATTATGGATAAAACTAAAATGTTTAAAGGATTAAATAAAGAAGAGTGGACAGAGGCTATTTCAGAACAAAATGAATATTTAAAAGATAAATATGGTTATGATATGATTCAAAATAACGATGTTGATGTAGAAAAGATTAATAAACAAGCACTAGAGGCAAAACAATTTACTGAGGCTATGATTAATGGATTAAAAAGCGGATGGAGAGTAGATGATAAAAGATTAAAAGAGTTGATTAAAGAGCATGTAGCATTTTTGAATGAGCATGGTACAGCTATGGATGAAAATTCATTTCTTAATGTAACAAAGTTTATGATAGAAGATGATTTTCATAGAAATATGTTAGAAAGCCAACAAGTAGGTCTTTCTTATTATCTTTATACTGCAGCAGAAAATTATGCAGTTAAGAAAATTTAGTATTCTATAGGATTTAGAATTACTAGCTAGTGGAGTTAAAGAGTTTACTAGCTAGTTTTTGATTTTTAAAATAGAACTTCACTTGATATTTAACCTAATTATTAGTAGATTAATATAAGATAGAATTTTAGGGGGAGAGTTATGAATAAAGAAATTTTTCAAAGTCTAGAAGGAAATAAGATATATTTTGCACCTGTAAAAATAGAAGACATGAAAGCAATACATAAATATGCTTCAGATGAAGATGTTTCCCGTTTTATTGGATGGAGGCTTATGAGTAGTGAAGAGGAAACCTATAGGTTTGTTGAAGAAATCATAAGAAGAGTTAATAATGGAACCCATCTTTATGCATCTATTTTTACTAAAGAAGGAAAAGAACTTATTGGTACAGTCATGATTTTTGGATTTAATGAGGAAGATAAACATGCTGAAATTGGATATGTTTTAGATAAGGATCATTGGAGAAAAGGATATGGAGAGGAAACTATAAAACTAGTAAATGAGTATGTTTCTAAGCATCTTGATTTACATAGACTTAATGCTTTTGTAGTTGATGTAAATGTTGGCTCAGCCAAGGCTTTAGAAAAAAACGGATTTATACTTGAAGGAAGATCAAAAGATTTTTATCTTATAGATGGAAGGTATTATGATTCTTTAATTTATGGCAAGATTTTTAACTAAAATTATATAGTTTGTTTGATAAAGTTACAGAAGCTTTTCTTAAAATGAAAAAGTTTGATATTAAGAAATTAAAAGAAGCATATAAACCTTAATAATTAAGTTATCTAGTAGAGCCCTTGGGTTTTACTAGATATTTTTATATGTCAATCGTTTGACATATATTCTATGAAAAGGTATACTTTTTATATAATATGACCTTTATATAAGGAGGGGTATGATGTTTAAATTTAATAAAAAAATAGATTTTAAGGATAAAGAAAATGATATTTTAACTATAGGAGAAATCTTAGTTGATATGATAACTGCTGACTATAGTGAGGATTTTGAATGTGATAGTTACAATAAGTTTTTTGGTGGTTCGCCAGCTAATATTGCCATGAACTGTAAAAGACTAGGCATTAATTCTCTTATTGTATCAGCTGTTGGAGATGATGGACTTGGAAGATTTTTAACTAATCATTTAAAAAATGCTGATATTAATACAGAGTATATTCAAAAAGTTGATTATTCTACTAGTATGGTTTTAGTTACAAAAAGTAAAACAAGTCCAGTTCCTATATTTTATAGAGAGGCAGATTACCATCTTGATTATAATAAGTCCTTAGAGAAAGGGTTAAAGAATTCTAAAATAGTACATTTTTCCTGCTGGCCTATTTCTAAAAAGCCATCGCGTTTAACTGTTGAAAAAATTCTAGAAGAAGCTAGAAAAAATGAAGTGTTAGTTTGTTTTGATCCCAACTATCATCCTATGATATGGGAGAAAGGTGAAGAGGGAATAGAATATATAAAATCAATAATAGGTAAGGTTGACATTATAAAACCTTCAGAAGATGATACTGAAAGGTTATTTGGCAAAGATAGCCATGAAAATCAAATTAAGAAGTTTTTAAAGCTTGGGGTAAAACTTGTGATAATGACTTTAGGATCCGAAGGAGCACTTATTTCAAATGGAAATGAAACTATTAAGCTTGATACTTTAGCAAAGAACATAGTAGATACTACGGGTGCTGGAGATGCTTTTTGGTCTGGGTTTTATTCTGGGATTATAAAAGGGTATAGCATAAGAGAAGCGTTAGATTTAGGACTTGGGGTTAGTGCATATAAACTTAAGTTTACTGGGGCTGTAGTTGAGCTCCCTGTATTAGAGGAAATAAAAAAGCTGTATAACTTATAATATTTTAGGAGGAAATAAGAATGGCAGTTAAAAATAAAGTACAACTTATTACTTACCCAGATTCATTAGGTGGAGATTTAAAAAAACTAAATAACGTATTATTAAAATATTTCTCTGATACTTTTAAAGGTGGAATTCACATTTTACCTCCTTTTCCATCCTCAGGAGATAGAGGTTTTGCGCCATTGACTTATTTAGAGATAGAACCTAGTTTTGGAACCTGGGAAGATGTAAAAGCTATAGGAGAAAAATTTGATGTATTAGTGGATTTAATGGTTAATCATATTTCTAGACAATCTTCCTACTTTCAGGACTTTTTAAAAAGTGGAAGAGAATCAGAACATGCTGACTTATTTATAACCTTAGATAAGTTATGGAAAGATGGAGAGCCTATTAAAGAAGATATAAACAAAATGTTTTTAAGAAGAGAAGTGCCTTATTCAACATTTAAAATAGAAAAAACTGGTGAAGAAGAGAGGGTATGGACGACTTTTGGGAAAACAACTCCCTCAGAGCAGATAGATTTAGATATAAATTCACCTAAAGTTAAAAGATTATTTGAAGATTTTTTTATAAATTTTAGTAGAAATGGAGTAAAAATAGTAAGGTTAGATGCTATAGGGTATGTTATTAAAAAGTTAGGTACTAGTTGCTTTTTTGTAGAACCAGAGATTTATGAATTTCTTAATTGGATTAAAGAATTAGCAGATTCTTTAGATATTGAACTACTTCCAGAAGTTCATTCTCATTATTCTATTCAATATAAATTAGCTGAAAAAGATTTTTGGATATATGATTTTATTTTGCCTTATATGATTTTAGATACACTTGTAAATAAATCTAGTGAAAAACTTTGTGAATATCTAAAGATACGTCCAAAGAAACAATTCACTATGCTTGATTGTCATGATGGAATACCAGTTAAACCTGATATGGATGGACTTATAGATACAAAAGAAGCTAAAAAACTTGTTGATGTATGTTTAGAAAGAGGATCTAATTTAAGCCTTATTCTATCAGATGAACACAAAGATGAAGATGGTTTTGATGTACACCAAATAAGGTGCACCTATTATTCTGTTTTAGGTTGTAATGATGATGCTTATTTGGCAGCTAGAGCTATTCAATTTTTTACTCCAGGCATTCCTCAGGTTTATTATGTAGGGCTTTTAGCAGGAGAAAATGACGTTGAAGCAGTGAAAGAAACTGGTGAAGGACGTGAAATTAATCGTCACAACTTTACCTTAGAAGAAATAGATAAAGCCATAAATAAAGATGTTGTAAAAAGGCTTTTAAAACTTATAAACTTTAGGAATAACTATGAGGCTTTTAACGGAGAATTTAAGGTTTTAGATTCTTCAAAAAAAGAGGTTAAACTTAATTGGAAAAAAGGAGATAAGTATTGCACTTTATTTATAGACCTTGAAAACAATAAGGCTATAATAGATTATATAGATGATGAGGGAAAGGAAGCAGAATATATAGTTTAAAGAAAGGAATTATTATGGCAACTATAAAAGATGTATCAAAGATAGCAGAGGTTACAGTAACAACAGTTTCAAGGGTTTTAAATAACAGAGGATATATAAGTGAAGCTACGAGAAACAAAGTATATGAAGCTATGAGAGAGCTTAATTATCAACCAAATGAAGTAGCACGTTCTTTACTAAAGAAAAAATCTAACATCATTGGGTTAATAGTACCTAATGTAGCTCATCCATTTTTTGGAGAGTTAACTAATTACATAGAGTACTATGCTTATAAGGAAAACTATAAGGTACTTATATGCAACTCATATGAGGAGAAAGAAAAAGAAAAAGATTATATAGATATGCTTAAAAGAAATCAAGTAGATGGGATAATAATAGGAAGTCATACCCTAGATCCATCAGAGTATTTAAGTTCAAAATTGCCTATTGTAGCTATAGATAGAGATTTTTCTATGGATATACCCTTTGTAACCTCTGATAATTATAGAGGTGGAGTACTTGCAACCAACCTTTTAATAGATAAAGGATGTAGAAAAATAGCTCATATAAGTGGTCCATTAAAATTAAGTACACCAGCTAATAAAAGATATGAGGCTTTTATGGATGTAGTAAAGGAAAGAGGAGTTAACTACATAGTTTTGGAGGAGAAGCTTGATATAGTTGAAAACTATAAAAAACTTGCATATAAACTTTTTAAGGAACATCCAGATATTGATGGAGTGTTTGCAAGTAGTGATATGATAGCTGCATCCCTAATTCAAGTGGGTAATGAATTTAACAAAAAAATACCTGAGGATATAAAAATTGTTGGCTATGATGACATTAATATAGCATCTTTAATAGTTCCACCTTTAACTACGATAAAACAGCCAATAGAGGATATTGGAAAGCTTCTTATAAAGGTATTAATAAATAAAATTGAAAATAAAGAAGTAGAACTTGAAAATATTTTACCTATAACTTTAATTGAAAGAAAAACAACTTAATAACAAATTAAACAAATAAACCTCGCATTTTTATAATGTATGGGGTTTATTTTAGTGTAAGCTAATAAATTTCATAAAATGTTTCATTTAGGTAATGAAAGTTGTACTTATAAGTCTATAATTTGAATATTAAATTATAGGATAAAAATTAGATAGGTGGTAAATATGTATTTATCAAAACCAGAAGTTTTTAGTGTTCCAATAAGGTATATTAATTTTGATATATTAGGTTTAGAAAAAAATAATATAAAAAGAGCAAGACATCATGTGTTTATAGGAGTTATTTTGCCTAATCAAAGAGAGTCTAGATGGGTTAGAGATAAAGAAGCAATGGAGAGAGAAGCAAGACTTAGAGAAGTTAATATAAAAATAGAATTTAATGATTTTAATATAGAAAAGCAGAGAATTGCTGTAGAGAAGCTTATGTCTGAAGGGGTAAATGCTTTGATTATCACGTCTATAGATCATGGTGATGAAGCATCATTAGTTGATAAAGCTAAAGAAGCTGGAATAAAGGTTATAGCTTATGATCTATTGATAAAAAGCTCAAATGTAGATGTATATATAAGTTTTAATATAATTAGAGTTGGAGAATTTCAAGGAAGATATTTAACTAAAAATGTACCTAAAGGTAATTATATACTTCTATCAGGAGAACCAAGTGAAGGACTACTTAGAGAGGGAGCTATGACTTATATTCAGCCGCTTATTTTTATGAGAGAAATTCGAGTTGTCACAGATCAAGTGGTAAAGGGCTGGGATCCAGATAATGCCTTTAAAATAGTTGAGGAGGCTTTGGTTAAAAGTGGTAACAAGGTTGATGCTATATTATCACCAAATGATGCAATAGCTGGGGCTTCAATTAAGGCATTAGAAAATCAAGGACTAGCTGGAAAAGTTGCAGTTACTGGGCAAGATGCCGATTTAGCTGCAATCCAAAGAATAATTCAAGGAACACAAAGCATGACTGTATTAAAAGATTCAAGAGAACTCGGGAAGGTAGCAATAGAGACAGCTATAAAATTGGTTGAAGGAAAATATATAGATCACAATGCTATTAAAAATAACGGGAAAAAAGATGTACCATCTATATTAATTGAACCAATAGCTATAGACAAATCTAATTTGTACACTACTTTTAAAGAAACTGAATATTATAAGGATGGATTTTAACGAATAAAAAGTATATTGTAGTAAACATAAAATATTTCTAATAAGTGAATATACCTACCTTATGTTGAATAAGATTGAAAAGACAGAAATTTAGTATTAAGGTAAGGTGAATACATGAGAACTAAAGGTTATAGGAACATAATAAACATATTTTTAATACCAATAGGATTACTTATTACTTTTTGTGTATTTATACTTTTTAGTGGTTCAAGCAATAAGGAAATATCAGATTCTACTAGAAAAGAAATTCTTAAAAAAGCAGAGGAAATGGCTAATGTAAAATGGACTCCTAAATATGACTTAAATGACAAAAGTGCAAAGTTTACTTTCTCTAAAGGAAAAACTTATATGGGAATACCCTATAGTATGGATGGATACCAAGCAACATCAGCCAAAGAGTTTTTAAAAAAGATAAAAGATAGTAGTGAGTTATATGGTAATGACTGTTCGGGCTATGTAAGTGCAGCTTGGGGGATAAGTAGACAAACTACCTTAACCCTATATAATGCAGTAGAGAAAAAGGAAAAAATAGATGGAAGATATATTAAAAAAATTTCATGGGATGATATTAAACCAGCTGATGCCCTTCTTTTAGATGATGGTAAAGGAAAAGGTCACGTAATACTATATGTTGAAACTAATAAGGAAAATAAAGATGAACTCATAATATATGAACAAAATGTAGTTATAAATACACCTAATGGATCTGTTCCAGTAGCAAGAAAAGATGTACGCTCTAAGAAAGTTCTAATTAAAGATGGTTATATTCCCATAAGATTAATGAAAAAATAAAATTAAGTTTTGTATAAGAAACTATTCAAGCGACTTTTGAATGGTTTCTTTTTTTATTGTATAGGAAAGTGCATTCTTTTCTATACAATAAAAAATGCAAGGGGTGCAGGGGAAGTTGTGTTCCCCTGCCTGTCAAGGAGGGTGCTCAGACACGCAGTGTCGTCGAAGGGAACCATAGGGTTCCCTAGCGAAGTGGCGTAGCCACTTTTTTATTTGATTATTAGGCAAATAATTACATTTAATCATTGACAGTATAAAGACATAGGGTTACTATTTAGTTGATAATAATTTTCAATTAGTTATGATGTAAAATTGATATCCTTAAGGGGTGGATAAATATGTATGATAAAATGTGTACTTATGTTGAAGTTATAGATAAAAAAGATAGGCTCAAAAAAAATAATATTGAAAATATATTTAATTCAGATAGTTATGATTATTTTTATGAATTGCCTAAAGATTTCGGTAGAGGATACTTTTCTTCAATTATTCCAAATGAAAGTATGAAGATAACTATTTGCGATTTTACTTTTAATGAAAACATTATTTTAAATGAAATTGCTAAGGTTAATTGTTTATTTTTATCCTTTTGTGTTTCTGATTTTTTTGAGTGGAAAAATGTAAATAATAAAGAAAGTTTTATATTAGAAAAGAATGAGTGTTTTATACATAATAGCTATGAATTTATTACAAAAAGCCAAATGAATGCAGGGGAAAGATATATAGGACTTGGAATGGGGATAGATGAAAAGAGATTTAGAAATGTAATAGATGAACATTTTACTAAAGAATTTATTTCGGATTTTTCTGTAGGAAAATTAAGTAAGATATCTATGTCACTCAAGAGTAAATTAATTCTTAAAGATATTTTAGAGTGTAATTATTCAGGAAGCTTAAAACCTTTGTATATAGAAGGGAAAATTCTTGAATTGTTAACTACTATGGCAAAGGATTTAAAAGATAATAGTGTTATTCAGAAAATTGAAGGAAACATTAGTAGAGAAGATCTTCAAAATATAAATAAAATAAAGGAGATAATAGATAGTAATTATGTTGAACCTTTAACTATCAATGAACTTTCAAAGTTAGCCTTTATAAGCCAAACAAAACTTAAAAATAATTTCAAGAAAGTATTTGGGAAAAATATATATGAATACGTTGTTGAAAAGAGAATGGATAAAGCTAGAGAGTTATTAGATAAATCAGAAGTTAAGGTTAAAGAAGCAGCGAGTATGGTTGGGTACAGTAACATAGGTTACTTTAGCAGGAGTTTTAAAGAACGATATGGGTTTAGTCCAAGTGAATATTCTAAATCAAGAACAAAGTAAAAAAGTATGACTTTAAGAACTAGTTAAATGTCTTTTAGAAGTAGATAAAAATAAAGAATTTTAGCTATTATAAGTTGTGTAAAGAAAAGTGTCCTAGTTAAATAGGATATTTTTTTTAGTTATAAAGTGATAATGATTATCAATAATAAGGAGGCATAAATTTTTATAAAAATTTTAAAATTGAAAAGAGGGATAAATGTGGAGAAAAATATAAAACATAAAACTGGTGTAGCAAGACTTATGGAACTTGCTACTACTAAAAAACCTTTAATGATTATCTCGGTCATACTTTCAGCTTTAGCATCAATAGCTTCTTTTGTTCCATATATAGCCATTTATTATATCATAGGCGAAATAATGGGGAGTTATGGAGATTTCAATAGTTTGGATGTAGAAAAAACATTAAACTTTGGATGGATAGCTTTTGGAGGAATAATATTAAATATTTTATTGTATTTTGGAGCTTTAGTGTGTTCTCATCTTGCGGCTTTTGGAACACTTTATGAATTAAAAGTAGATTTTGCATCTCATTTAGCTAAACTTCCACTAGGTTTTCATTTGACCATTGGCAGTGGTAAGATGCGTAAAATAATGGATGAAAATATTGAAAAAATAGAAGGGTTTATAGCCCACCAGCTTCCAGATATAGTAGCAGCTTTTGTGGCTCCTATAGTTATGATTATAATTCTTCTTGGGGTCGACTGGAGATTTGGACTAGCAGCTTTAGTAGGAATAGTAATAGCGTTTATGCTAGAATTTAAAGCTTATGGAAATGAAGGCGCAAAAGCTATGATGAAAAACTATCAGATGTCTCTAGAAGATATGAACAATGCATCAGTAGAATATATTCGTGGTATTTCAGTTGTTAAGGCCTTTAAGCAGACAGTATATTCTTTTAGAAGACTCCATGAGACTATCAAAAGGTATACTAGTTTTGTGATTCCATATACCTTAAGCTGGGAAAACTATATGTCAGGCTTTACTACAATTGTTAATAACATATACTTATTCCTAATTCCAGTAGGAATACTGATTGGTAGTAAAACTAATGATTATGAATCTTTCGCCATAACTTTTATATTTTATCTTATTTTTGTTCAATCAATATCTTCCGTAATGATGAAAATAATGTATGTATCAAGTAATGGTATGCAGATTATAGGGGGAGTAGAGAGAATGGATGGAATACTTAATAAAGAAGTATTAAAAGATAAAGATAGTTTAGAAAAGCCAAAAGATTATTCTATTTCCTTTAATAAGGTTTCTTTTTCATATGATGAAGATAATGAAACTTCAGCTTTAAAAGATTTATCCTTTAAAGCTATTCAGGGAGAAGTAACTGCTATAGTTGGACCTTCTGGAGGAGGCAAAAGTACAATTGCTCATTTAATTCCACGTTTTTATGATGTAACTGAAGGAAACATAGAAATTGGAGGAGTAGATATACGCAATATTAGTCTTTCTCATTTAATGGACATGGTTAGTTTTGTGTTTCAAGATGTGTTTCTATTTAAGCAAAGTATAATGGATAACATAAGAATAGGAAATCAAAATGCATCAGATAAAGAGGTTATTGAAGCAGCTAAAGCTGCTCAATGTCATGAGTTTATAATGAAACTTCCAAATGGTTATAATACTGTAATTGGAACAAAAGGAGTTCATCTATCTGGAGGAGAAAGACAGCGTATAGTAATAGCAAGGGCTATCGTTAAAAATGTACCTATAATAGTACTAGATGAGGCTACAGCTTTTTCTGATCCAGAAAATGAATACTTGATTCAAAAAGCTTTTGAAAAATTAATTCAAAATAAAACAGTTATAATAATAGCACATCGCTTATCAACAATAAGGAGTGCAAATAGAATATTAGTTATGCAAAAAGGGCGTTTAGTTGAAGAAGGTACACATGAGAAACTTATTCGGGAAAAAGGCAAATACCATGATATGTGGGAAATGTATACAAAATCTCTTGATTGGAAAATAGGTACTAAAGAGGGGGTGGAAGTAAATGCTTAAATTAAAAGAAGTGTTATTTCTAAGTGATAAAGGATATTCAGACTTAAAGAAGGCAATTTTAGCATGTACCATAACCAATTTTTCTCTTATGCTACCTTTTGGAATAACGATAGAGATATTTAAAGAACTTTTAAAACCACTTATGAAAGAGGAGATATCTTGGGAAAAGATGTGGATGCTTTTGGGGGCTGGAATAGTAGCTGCAATTTTAGTTTTTCTTGCAAACAAAAATGATTATAAGAAAACCTATGTAACTTCTTATAATGAGGCAGAGGCAACACGTATTAGTATAGCTGAACATATAAGAAAACTTCCAATGAGCTTTTTTAATTCGAAGGATTTATCAGAGCTTACAACAAATATGATGGGGGATTGTGCAACTACTGAGCATGTTCTTAGTCATATTATTCCTCAATTAATTTCTAATGGAATTTCTATATCAGTTATAACCATACTTCTTGGATTTTTTGATTGGAGATTAGCTTTAACTGTTTTTTGTACTGTACCAATAGCATTTTTCATTATATTGGGTAGTAAAAAAATACAAAATAAGTTAAGTGGAAAACAAATAGAGGCTAAACTTAGAGCTTCTGACCAAGTACAAGAGTACCTAGAAGGGATTAAGGTAATTAAAGCTTGTGGTTTGGATGGAGAGAAGTTTGAAAAATTAGATGACGCTCTTAAAAATATGAAAAAGATGGCCATTCAAATGGAATTTGGAACTGGAATATTTGTTACTGGAGCTCAAATAGTTGTACAAGCTGGTGTAGGACTTACTGTTTTTGTTGGAACTTATCTTTTAACAGGTGGGAAAATTGAATTAATTCCCTTACTTATGTTTTTCTTAATTGTTGTGAGAATATATGGTCCAGTACTTGTGGAATTAACACTCCTTCCAGAACTTTTATATCTAAGATTATCAACAAAAAGAATGAGAACTTTAATTAACACACCTATTATGGAAGGAAATACAGATATTGAATTAAGAAATTATAACATTAATTTTGAAAATGTAACTTTCTCTTATAACGAAGTGAATTCTTTAGAAAAAGCAGTTATAAAAGATATTACAATGGCTATTCCAGCTGATGGTATAACAGCCTTAGTAGGCCCGTCAGGTTCTGGTAAAAGTACTATATCAAAACTAATAGCTAGATTTTGGGATGTAAATAAAGGTGCAATAAAAATAGGCGGAGTTGATGTAAAAACTCTTGATCCTGAGCATTTGATGAGTTACATGTCTTTTGTATTTCAAGATGTGGTACTTTTTAATGATAGTATATATAACAATATAAAAATTGGTAATATGGATGCTACAAGAGAAGAGATTATGGAAGCTGCTAAAGCTGCTTGCTGTGATGAATTTGTAGCTAACTTACCAAATGGCTATGATACTTTGCTTGGAGAAAATGGAAGCACTTTATCTGGAGGAGAAAGACAAAGAATATCTATAGCACGTGCATTACTTAAAAATGCACCAATTGTTCTTCTTGATGAGGCAACGGCTTCTTTAGATCCAGAAAATGAAGTTTTGATTCAGCAGGCTATTTCAAGATTAATAAAAGGAAAAACTGTTATTGTAATTGCACATAGACTAAGAACTGTAGTTGGAGCTGATAAAATAATAGTTTTAGATAATGGTAGAGTCGTTGAAGAAGGTAATCACACTACTTTAATGAAAAATAAAGGATTGTATGAAAAACTTTATAACATCCAAAAGGAAAGTTTAGGCTGGAGTTTATAAAGTAAAAATAGATTAAATAGTAGCAGAGGATTTTTAATAAAATTCTCTGCTATTTTTTCAGTAGATAAGTTTAATTCTTTAAGCTTCCTAAGAGAAATCTATTTCATTATAAAAAATCAATGCGCAATTAATCAATTGCGCAATTGCGTAATTGCGTAATTGCGCAAAACATCAAAACATCAGAACATCAGAAGTTTAGAAAATCAGAAATTAAAAGTAAGGTGATTAAGGAAAAATCATCTAAAGTATGCAATTGCTGATTTTGAAAACAATACGAGTGAATTAATGTTATAATAAGAGCTATTGAAATTATTTATAGAAATAGATGTAGAAAATATTAAGTAGAAGTTATAGTTTAAAAGAAGAAAGGTGATGAGAATGGAAGCAGTATTGGTTAAATCAGCAGGATTTATTTTTATTATTTTTATTGGGTACATGCTTAAGAGAAAAGGATTTTTTAAGAGAGATGATGGGATTTTTTTATCTAAGATAATTATGAATATAACTCTTCCAGCAGCTTTAATATCTGGAGCAAGTGGAATGAGTATAAATTCTTCAGCAATTATAATAATTTTGGTAGGGTTTTTAAGTAATTTATTTAATTTATATTTTTCTAAATTTACAAGTTATAAGAATTCTTCTATTGGAAAAGCAATTAATATGATTAATTGTACAGGCTATAATGTTGGTAATTTTGCTATTCCTTTTGCAGCAAGTTTTTTTGAACCCTTAGCTCTTGTTTATATGTGTATGTTTGATATAGGAAATTCCTTTATGGTTTTAGGTGGTTCTTATGCATTTGCAAAAAATGAAGTTGAAGGTAATGGTAGAATAAACTTTAAGAATTTATTTAAGGTTTTGTTTAAATCTTTTCCATTTGATATATATCTTCTTTTGCTTATTCTTTCAATTTTTAAAATAGTAATTCCAAAAGAAGTTATTTCTATAGCAGCCATGATTGGAAATGCTAATGGATTTCTTGCAATGCTTATGATTGGGATTATGTTAGAGATAAATATTACTAAACAGCAAGCTAAATCCGTTATGAAGATATTAGGAACTAGGTACATGGGAAATATTATAATAGCAGTATTAGTATATTTTTTAATACCACTTCCTATTTTGGCGAAACAAATGATTATTCTCATTTTATTTGCTCCCCTATCAACAATTTCAGCAGTTTATAGTAAAATGATAGATCCAGATAATCCAGCACCAGCTCTATCTAATTCAATAAGTATTATAATTTCAATTTGCGTAATGACAGGTTTATTAGTTTTATTTACATAAAAAATTAGTTTAAAAGCTACTATGAGGAGATTTCTTCATAGTAGCTTTTAAAATTATCTAAAGAATTTTTATGGAGCCTATTGACATTAAAATATGGGTGTATTATCATAGTGGTACACTAGTAATATAGATAGGAGCTGTAACAGCTATGAAATTTAATGAAAGTACGCCGATTTATATGCAAATTATACAAAAAATTAAGGCTGATATAGTATCTGGAAGGCTTAAGGGGGGAGATAAAATGCCATCTGTCAGAGAATTCTCAGAGAATTTTAAGGTTAATCCTAATACCGTACAGAGAGTTTTTCAAGAACTTGAAAGGGAAGGAATAACATATTCTCAAAGAGGAATAGGAACATTTATTGTTGAGGGAGATGACATTTTGAAGGAACTTAAGGATACCCAGGCTCAAAGATACACAGAAAGATTTGTTGATGAAATGAAAGAACTTGGAATGAACAAAGAGGATATTTCTAAATATTTATTAAAGGTATTGGAGGAAAAATTAAATGAAAATTCTTGAAGTTAATGGAATAAGCAAAAAATATCTTACCCAAAAAGCTTTAAATGGAGTTGATTTAACCGTTGATAAAGGAAAGATAGTAGGCATTCTAGGACCAAATGGAAGTGGTAAAACTACGTTTTTAAAGATAATTGCTGGTTTAACAAGACCTACTGCTGGAAATATTCAAATATGCAATACCGAGATAGGTTATAAAACAAAAGAGTTAGTTGCATATTTACCAGATAGTGATTTTTTATATCCTTGGATGAAAATTAGTGATGCAGAGAAGGTATATACATCATTTTTTAAGGATTTTAACTCAGAAAAGTTTTATGAACTATTAGATTTTATGAAATTAGAGCTAGATATGTCGGTAAAAGGACTTTCAAAAGGAATGAAGGAAAAGTTAGCATTAGCTTTAACCTTAGCTAGAGAAGCTAAATTAATAGTGCTTGATGAACCTTTAAATGGAGTAGATCCAGTAGCTAGAGAACAAATCTTAAAGGCAATCTTAAAAGGCTTTAACTTTGAAAGTTCTATGATAATAACAAGCCATCTTATCAATGAGGTTGAGAGTTTACTAGATGAGGTCTACTTTCTTAAAGAAGGAAAAATTGAGCTTTGTGGAAATGCAGAGGATTTAAGAATCGAAAAGAGCATGACTCTTGACGAACTTTATAGGGAGGTTTTTGCATGTTAACTAATTTAATAAAATATGAATTTATGAAAAAATGGAAAAGTATGAAGTATATTTTGTTAGGGTATGCCCTTATTGAAGTAATATTATTAGTTACAAACAAGGTATTACATGCTACAAGTGGTGATCCTGTTCCCTTTATAAATGATGGAACATCAGATATGCAAGTTGGAATTTTCTTGTTTATATGTACAATATTTTATTTTTTATTTATTGTTCTTATAAGTATTTATCCTTTTTTTGAAGGCGTAACAAGATATGAAAAAGATCTTTCTGGTAAGCAAGCTCCTTTAGAGCTTATGATACCCGCACCTTCTTGGAAAAAGGTATTGTCGAAGTTAATATCAACTATAGTTGTAACTATTTGTTGCATAATAATATCTCTTGCATCTGTAATGATGTTTATCTTAGTTATGAGTAATTTTGATAAAGTTGTATTAACTCAAATTTCTAACTGGCTTAAAACCATACTTGATTATCCATTTTCTTTACTATTTACAATTATTTATGTGATTTTATCTTATGTATCATTTTATTTGTTAATAAACTTTTGTACAGCTGTAGCGAAAGCTATCACTCATAAAAATAAACTTTCGACCTTGATAAGTATTATAACATTTGGAGTGTTAGTAGCTATAATACTGTATTTATCAATTAAAATTGAAAATTATCCAATAGTGACATTTACATTTTTTAAAGGATTAGCAACAGGAATGGCAAGTAGTTTAAGTTCTATAATATTGGATATAGCTATATTAAGCTTCTTTTTTGCAGGAACATCTTATATCATGGAGAAAAGGATAGAATATTAATGAAAGAAGATCTTTTTATAATGACAATCTAAGAAGTAAAATGTGTCCGAAATATTGACCTAGGTCAAAACTTAAGAACAAAAGAATTTAAAAATATAAGAATAAAGGAAGAAAAGAATAAAACTTCTTAAGAATTAATATTTAAAAGAAGTAATATTCCTAAGAATATATAGTGTTTATGCGGGTTTAAGGCACTTTTGTCTATTTGAACCTAGAAAATTTATAAGAGTATATAGGGATGTGGAAATAGTTTTTCTAATTACTATTTCTATATCTCTATTTTTATTTTATGGAAATGAAATAACGAACATTAACATTCGCTTTGATAAATTTTTTGTTATATAATAAATAAAAATATGTAATTGCTTGGGGGCGATATAATGTCAATTACAGTAGGAAAACTATTTGGAAATGGGGCTGTACTCTACCAAATGAAATTAATAGCAGGCAACAAGGGACTTAATAAGTTAGTTGAGTGGGTACATATAGTAGAGGATGATGATGTAAGTAAATTTCTTCATGGAAATGAAGTTGTATTTACTGCTGGCATACTTAATAAAACAAAAGGTTGGCTTTTAAATTATACTAAAAAATTATATAACGTTGGAACTAGTGCCTTTGTTATAAATATTGGGCCCTATACTAAAGAGGTTCCAGAAGAGGTAATAAAATATTGTAATAGTGTAAACATGCCTCTTTATACTATTCCTTGGGAAACAAGGATGGTTGATATAACTAGGGATGTATGTTCTAGGATTATGCAAAGTGAGCAAGTGGAGATAAGTCTTGCAACAACTATTAAAAATATTATATTTCAAATTGGAGATTTAGAGACTCATATACTTCAAATGGAGAGGTATGGATATTTAAGGGATAGTAATTTCTGTTTTATTGTAATGTCTTTTGAAGGAGAAAAAGACGAAGAGTTTAATATGAATAGAATCAGAATGTATTCTGAAAGAATTGCTAGAAGTATTCATGAGCTTTATATATCTTTTCCCCATAATGATTGCTGGGTTTTGGTTTTAGTTAATTATAGCGACTACAATATAAATAGTTTTGTAACTAATTTCTTTAGTGAATGGGATATGCACTCCTGTAAGATTTATATGGGTGTAGGTGAAAACAAGGCAGGGATAAAGGTTCAGGCGGAAAATTTTAATAATGCTTTTACAGCTATGAACATGGCTAAGAAAAAAGGCAAAGAGATAATTTTTTATGATAAATTAGATATTTATAAAATTTTATTAAATACAAAGGATAAAAATATTCTAAAGGCATATTATGAGGAGACCTTAGGTAAATTAGAGAAATATGATAAGGAAAATAATACGGATTTAATGGAGTTTTTATATACATATTTAAAAAATAACGGAAGTCAAAGTCTTGTTGCGGAAAAACAATATATTCATAGAAATACAGTTAATAATCAGCTTAAAAAAATTGAAAAAGTAACAGGATTTAATCCTTTAGGATTAGATGAAAAGTTAAGATTCTATTTAGGATTTTATATTAAAGATTTGATGTAGATGTGCATATGCACAAAAAAACTTAGTCACCTATTCATTGTATTTAATTAAAACACAGGTATATAATATAAACATGTTAAAGATGAATAATAGAAATTTGATAAACAGCGACGGAGCTTGTTCAATAGAATAAGTTCCGTCTTTTTATTTAAGGGGAGCGTGTTATGATATGAATGGTGAGGAAATTAAAAGTACATTAAAGAAATATAATTTACAATCATGGAGCAAACAAGGAAATTTAAATCCAATATCCGTTGAAAAAGCAGATGGAATTTATTTTTGGGATTATGATGGAAATAGATATACAGATATGTCTTCTCAACTAGTTAATATGAATCTTGGATTTGGGAATAAAGCAATAGGGGATGCAATTAAGGAACAAGTAGACAAGTTTTGTTTTGTAGGACCATCCTTTGGAGCAGAATCTCGAGCAAAGCTTGCAAAGAAAATAATCGAATTAATGCCTGATAATATGGGAAAAGTATTTTTTACAAATGCAGGTGCAGAATCTAACGAAAATGCTGTTAAAATAGCAAGAATGTTTACAGGTAAGTCTAAGGTATTTAGCCGTTATCGTAGTTATCATGGATCATCATTTGGGGCAGGAAACTTAACTGGTGAACCTAGAAGATATACTTTAGAACCTGGTATACCAGGGTTTGTTAAGTTTTTTGATCCATATATTTATAGAGAAGCTATAGAATTTAAATCTGAAGAAGAGGCAACAAAATACTATTTGACAAAATTAAGAGAACAGATAGTATATGAAGGACCAAACAGTGTTGCTGCTATAGTTTTAGAAACCATAACAGGTTCAAATGGCATAATAATTCCACCGAAGGGCTATTTACCAGGAGTTAGAGCTTTATGTGATGAGTTTGGTATTTTAATGATATGCGATGAAGTAATGACAGGATGGGGAAGAACAGGTAAGATGTTTGGATTTGAGAATTTTGGAGTAAAACCTGACATTGTAACTTTTGCAAAAGGTGTAACCTGTGGTTACGTTCAACTTGGGGGAGTAGCAGTAAGTAGTGAAATTGCAGCATACTTTGATGATAATTTATTATCTTGTGGGTTAACTTATAGTGGACATCCCCTAGCTTGTGCAGCAGGACTTGCTTGTATTAATTATTATGAGGAAGAAAACATCTTAGATAATGTAAATAAGGTTGGGAAAGTACTTGGTGAAAAACTTGAAGAGATCAAGGAAAAACATCCATCTGTTGGGGATGTAAGATATATTGGGTTATTTTCAGCTGTGGAATTAGTTAAGGATAAAGAGACAAAAGAGGCATTAGTACCTTATGGAAAAGATCCAGAAGGAGTTATGGGAAAAATATTAGGAATGCTAAAAGAAAGAAAATTCATGACCTATACCCATGAAAATATGATACTTGTAGCTCCACCATTAATTATTACAGAAGAGCAGCTAGTTGAAGAGTTAGCTAAATTAGATGAAGTGCTTGAAATTGTGGACAAAGAATTTATCTAGATGAGGTGAAAATAGTGGCATATGAATTTAGTTTACCAGGACGTACTATTATGGGAGAGGGTGCACTTGAACAAAGTGAAAATATAATAAAATCCTTTGGGAAAAAGGCACTTATTGTATCAGGTAAAAATGTAACTAAGATGGGTACAGTTAAGATTATTACTGACTGTTTAGAGAAATGGGAAATAGATTATTTAATTTTTAATGAAATAACTGGTGAACCAACAGAGGTTATGATTGAAGCTGGAGTTAAGTCTTATAAAGAAGGAAAATGTGATTTTTGTATAGCAGTAGGAGGAGGAAGTCCTTTAGATAGTGGAAAAGCAATAGTAGCTATGACAAAACTTGAAGGTGAAATCTCAGATTACATGGGACAAACTATGGAAGGAAAGTTTCCACCCTTAGTATTGATTCCAACTACGGCAGGAACAGGCTCTGAAGCTACGAAGTTTACAGTTATTACAGATTCAAAAAAAGATATAAAGATGTTATTAAAAGGAGAAGCACTACTTCCTGATTTAGCTATTATTGATGCTAAGTTTTCACTTACATCTCCAAAAGGAGTTACAGCAGCAACTGGTATGGATGCATTAACTCATGCAGTTGAAGCTTATACTTCAAGAAAAGCTAATCCATTAACAGATACATTTGCCTTATCTTCAATAAAAAAAATATTTAAGTATTTACCGCTTGTATATAAAAACGGAGAAGATAAAAAAGCAAGAGAAGAAATGGCAATAGCTGCTTATGAAGCAGGAGTATGTATAAACAATTCTTCTGTAACTATAGTTCATGGAATGAGTAGACCTATTGGAGCTTTATTTCATGTACCACATGGAATTTCAAATGCAATGCTTATAAAGGAATGTTTAAGTTATGTTTTAGATGGTAGTTATGAGAGATTTGGTGAAATTGGAAGAGCAATAGGTGCAGCAGATGAAAGCAAAAGCGATAAGGAAGCTTCAGAAGCTTTTTTAGATAAACTCTCAGAGTTATGTAAGGTATGTGAAATACCTACATTAAAAGAATATGGTATAGATAAAGATGAGTTTAATAAATTTGTAGATAAGATGGCACAAGATGCAATGAACAGTGGAAGTCCATCAAATACAATAAAAGAAGTTTCAAAAGATGATTTGTTAAAAATATACGGAATATTATGGTAGAAATAATTTGCAATGGCGCAAAACTTAAGGTTTTGCGTCATTTTTTATATTTAGGGGAGGCGTAGTAAGTATGATTAATGAAATAGAAACTACATTTCAAGAAGAGTCAAATAATATAGAAATTAAAATAGAAAATTTAAGCATGATATATCAAGATAAAAATGGTGGAAAGCCGGTAACCGCTCTTAAGGATGTTAATCTAGAGGTTAAAGAAGGAGAATTTATTTCATTATTAGGACCATCAGGCTGCGGAAAAACAACATTGCTTAGAATCATAGCAGATTTATTACAACCTTCTATGGGAAATATCACAGTAAGAGGACAAAGTCCAAGAGATATAAGACTGCAAAAGAAGTTTGGAGTAGTGTTTCAAAATCCAGTTTTATATGATTGGAGAACAGTTAGAAGAAATGTATGTATGCCAATGGAGATTTTAGGTATGAAGAAACAGGATCGTACAGCTAAGGTTTCAGAAATGCTTGATCTAGTAGGATTATCAAAGTTTGGGAAACATTATCCTTATGAGTTAAGTGGCGGCATGCAGCAAAGGGTTGGTATAGCAAGAGCTTTAGCAATTAATCCAGAAATTCTTCTTATGGATGAGCCATTTTCTGCTTTAGATGAGTTTACGCGTGAAAAACTTCATGAAGATCTTTTAAATATCTGGAGTAAGACTAAAAAGACAGTAGTATTTGTTACTCATAATATTTCAGAAGCGATTTTCCTATCTGATAGAGTTGTTGTTTTATCACCTCATCCTGGACGTGTTTCAGCAGTAATAGATATAGATATCCCAAGACCAAGAAATATGGAATCAAAACAAACACAAAAATTCTATGACTATATAACTAAAATTAGAAACAGCTTTGAGGGGGTGTGATAATGGGAAGCAAGAAAGAAAAGTACAAAGTCAATTTAGTGTGGACTATTGGAGTATTTTTAGTTTGGGAATTGATTGCTTTCTTTCTAGATAAAGTGATTAATGACCCTATGGCTGATGCTAAATTACCTTATCCTCATAGCATTATTGTATCTATTACTCAGAATTTTACTGATTTAATTTCAGCAGCTGGACTTACTTTTTCAAGAGCGGTTTTAGGATTTGCACTTGGAGCTTTAATAGGTTTTGCATTAGCTATAATTATGAGCTTATCAAAGATAGCAGAAAAGATAGCTCTACCGTATTTGATAGTATCACAAATGATACCGGTATTAGGGCTTGCTCCTATAATATTCACTTTAGTTAAGGATATGAATACTTCAAGAATAGTAATAGCCGCTTATATAACATTTTTCCCAGTTTCAGTAAATATGCTGAGTGGACTTAATAGTGTTGAAAGTGATAAGAAGGAACTACTATATTCATATGCAGCTAAGAAAAAGAGCATATATTACAAGCTTATGATTCCCTATAGTTTACCTTATTTATTTGCAGGATTAAAAATAGCAGCTCCAATGGCTATAACTGCATCAATATTAGTTGATATGTTAGGTTCAAGTGGTGGGATAGGCGTTAAACTTCTTTATTCATTATATTCTGGAACAAAAGATGTCTTTTGGGCTTCAGTTGTAACTAGTGCGCTTATGGGTATTATGGGTTATTTTGTAGTGATTTTCTTTGAGAAGATATGTATGCCATGGAGAAAACAAACTACATAAGGGAAAGGAGAAGAAGTCATGAAAGAAAAAGTTAAAAATGTGTTGTTGCCTTTGGGATTTGGAATATTAGTTATATTTATATGGCAAAAAGGACTTATACATGATGTTTTAGGTTTTAAGCCTTTTCAACTACCTATACCGTCACAAATTATAGAGACTCTACAAAAGAATTTTGATAAAGCTATAGCAGATACAATTGTAACAATTTCAGGAGCCTTAGTTGGACTAGCTTTGGGATGTCTTATTGGATTTTTAGTAGCTGTAATTGCTACACAATTTCCAAAGTGGGGATACACAGGACTTAGTATAATAGCAGCATTTAATGCAATACCAATAGTTGCATTATCTCCAATAATGAATCGCTGGTTTACTAGTGGATTTGCTCAAAAGGTAGGCGTAGTAACAGTAGTTTGTATGGCAGCTATGGCAATTAATGCTTATAGAGGGCTAAATGATTTAAAGCCTTTCTCTAAAGATTTATTGGAATCTTATGCTTCCTCAGAGAGGGTTATATTTTTTAAACTTCGATTACCTAATTGTTTGCCTAGTGTGTTAACTGCACTAAAAATAAATGTTGCAGCAGCAATAATGGCTGCAATGATAAGTGAATATTTTGCTGCATCTACTTCAGGTATTGGGTTTGGAGTTAAAGATAACTTAAGAAAAGGGATGATGGCAATGGGGTGGTCTTACATAGTTATGGCAGCCTTAGTAGGAATTGTTCTATATTTAATTGTTCTTTTGGTAGAACGCAGAGCTATAAAATGGCATGCTTCTCAAAGATAAATTATTTTATTTAAAAAGGGGGATATAAAAATGAAAAAGAAATTATTAACTCTATGTTTAAGCGTAGTAATGATGGGATTAACCCTTGTAAGCTGCGGTACTAAGGCACAAGATACTACAAAGACAGACGGAAGTTTAGATAAGGTGAAACTTCAACTAAAATGGCTTCCTCAGTCACAATTTATGGGATTTTATGTAGCTGCTGAGAAAGGTTATTACAAAGAAGAGGGAATAGATATAGAACTTTTACCAGGTGGAAGTGATATTATACCAGAACAAAATGTATATAATGGGGCAGCAGATATCGGAGTTACATGGGTATCAAGTTTAATGACCTATCAAGCTCAAGGATATGAGTTACAAGAAATAGCACAAGTATTCCAAAAGTCAGGTTTATTATTAGCTTCTAAGAAATCTTCAGGAATTAATTCTCCAACAGATTTAAAAGGTAAAAAAGTTGCTAACTGGTTTGGTGGTAATGAATATGAAATTCTTGCATTATTAGAAAAATACAAATTAAACAAAGATTCAGACCTAAAGTTAGTTCAACAAGATTATACAATGGATCAATTAAAAGAAGGTTCAGTTGATGCAGCTTCTGCAATGACTTATAACGAATTTGGATTGTTATTAGAAAGCGGTATTCCAGAAAGTGATTTAAATGTTATAAACATGAATGACGAAGGTGTTGCGATGCTTGAAGACTGTTTATTTGTAAACTCTGAATGGGCATCTAAAAATAAAGATGTAGTTGCTCGTTTCTTAAAAGCTACTATAAAAGGATGGCAGGAAGCTGTTAAAAATCCAGAAGCAGCTGGAAAAATTGTTTATGAAGTTGATAAATCAGTATCTTTAGAACATCAGGTTTATATGGCTAAAGAAGTAGCTAAACTTGCAGCTCCAGAAGGATTTGACTCAGCTAAAATAGGACAAATAGATATGGATGCAGTTAAACAAACAGCAAAATTCTTAAAACTTTATAATAAAGACTTGGCTAAAGATCCAGTAGTTGATAAAACAACATTTACTTCAGAATACTGGGATGAAGCAACTAAGTAATTAAACTTAAGTTCAGATGAGAGAATTCTCTCATCTGAACCATAAATATACAAGCTTAGTGCGACTTATCATCATCTAAATGGGTGATGTGTAAGTGGCAGTAATGGTATAGATAAATGAAA
This sequence comes from Clostridium sp. YIM B02506, assembly GCF_022324845.1. NCBI lineage: Bacteria > Bacillati > Bacillota > Clostridia > Eubacteriales > Clostridiaceae > Clostridium > Clostridium sp. YIM B02506. The sequence continues at coordinate 11,392 of NZ_JAKGTG010000037.1, read as the reverse complement.
GGAGAATATGTATGGATTTAATTATAAAAAATGGAATGATTATAACATCAAGTGAGACATATGTAGCTGATATAGCTGTTAAGGGTGGAAAGATAATAGCAATAGGTACAGATTTAGATGAAAAAGGGGCAAAGGTTGTTGATGCTAAAGGAAAGATGATTTTACCTGGGGCTATAGATGTTCATACACATTTGGCAATGCCTTTTGGAGGTACTGTTTCATCAGATAGTTATTTATCTGGAACAAGAGCTGCAGCTTGTGGTGGAGTTACTACAGTTTTTGATTATCCAATGCAAAGAAAAGGTAGTGGTATTTTAGAGACTGTAAAGGGAAGAAGAGAAATGGCTGACCCAGAAGTTTGTGTTGATTATGCCTTCCATTGCATTATAACAGACTTAAATGATGGGAAGATATTAGATGAATTTGAAGAGGCAGTTAATTACGGTATAACAAGCTTTAAATGTTTTTTTGTATATAAAAAAGAAGGAATGATGGTAGATGATGCAACCTTCACTAAAATTTTGTTAAAAGCTAAGGAAACCGGTGCCATAACTAATCTTCATGCAGAAAACCCAGATTTAATTGATTTAAATATTGAAAAGTTTTTAAAAGAAGGAAAAACCTCAGCTTGGTATCATTATTTAAGTAGACCTGAGTATGTTGAGGCAGAAGCAGATAAGAGAGCTGTTCATATAGCAAAATCGGTAGATGCACCGCTTTATATAGTTCATATGGCTGATAAAGAAGGCCTAGAAGCTGCTATAGAAGCTAAAATGGATGGACACGACATATATATAGAAACTTGTCCTCAATATTTAGAATTTACTAGTGAAGTTTATAAAAGAGAAGATGGAAGAAACTTTGTATGTTCACCGCCAATCAAAGGACAAGAAAGTCAAGATGCACTTTGGAAAGCCATTAACACAGGAGCTATAGATACTGTAGCTACAGATCATTGTCCATTCCAAAGTTATGAAAAAGATTGGGGTAAAGATGATTTTACTAAGATTCCTAATGGATGTGCAGGGGTTGAAAACTTATATCCATACATGCTATCTAAAGCAAATGAAGGAAAGTTAAGTTTTAATAGAGTTGTAGAACTATGCTCAACTAATCCTGCTAAAATATTTGGATGTGCGCAGAAAGGTTCTATAACTGTTGGAAAGGATGCAGATATAGTTATATATGATCCAGAAAAAGAGTTCACAATTTCAGTAGATAACATGCATTCAGATTATGATCATACTATTTGGGAAGGTAAAAAACTTAAGGGATATCCAGTGCAAACTTATGTACGTGGAGCTTTGGTATATGATAATGGTGATTTTGTTGGAACACCTGGATCTGGTAAGTTTGTTAAAAGAGTAGGACGTAAATTAAGTGAAACTTGATTCAGGTGGGGTTTGATCCCCAACTGAATGTTAGTTGAACTTATCTAGGGTCGTGCCACTGTTATCTCCCAATTGAAGAAAAGCAGATATTCCAAATTTTATATTTGGCGTAGTCGCTTTCACACAGTGCGTGGGAGTGTTACAGTGGCTAGACATCAGATAAAGATGTATTAAGAGGGGGCAATGAAATGAATAGTTTATTATATAAAGATATTTCACTTAGAGAGGATGTTGCAGGCTGTTTACTTTGTCATGAGGCACCTTGCCGAAAAGCTTGCCCTCATTCAGTAGAAGTTGATAGTATTATTCTTTCTTTAAGATTTGAAAATAAGGCAGGAGCAGTAAACAAATTGCCAGATGTTTTGCCCTGTGATATGTGTGAAACTAAAGCTTGTAAAGATGCCTGTTTAAAAGGTAAGATTAACGATCCAGTTAATATAGATAGAATACTAAAAGGTATATCTAGTGAACAAAAGATAGAAGAAAAAGAGGTTGATTTATCAATAGATTTTTGTGGAGTTAAATGTGAAAACCCATTTTTCCTCTCTTCTTCTGTAGTTGGTAGTAACTATGAGATGGTAGCTAAAGCTTTTGATATGGGATGGTCAGGAGTGGCTTTTAAAACTATAGGTATGTTTGTGCCTAAAGAGGTTTCTCCAAGGTTTACAGCCCTTACAAAAGAGAATGTACCTTTTGTAGGATTTAAAAATATTGAACAGATTTCTGATTACACCTTAGAAGAAAATATTGAATTCCTAAAAAAGTTAAAGAAAAACTACCCAACTAAAGTTATTGTTGCATCAATTATGGGACAAAACGAAGAGGAATGGACTACCTTAGCTAAATTAATGACAGAGGCAGGAGCAGATATAATAGAATGTAATTTTTCTTGCCCTCACATGACGAATAAAGGAGTAGGTTCAGATGTTGGTCAAGATTCAGATTTAGTAGCTCTTTATACAAAGGCTACAAGAAAAGGCACCCATCTACCTATATTAGCTAAAATGACACCGAACATAGGTAATATGGAAGTTCCTGCAATAGCTGCAATGAAGGCAGGAGCAACAGGTATAGCAGCTATTAACACAATTAAAAGTATAATGAACTTAGACTTAGAAACCTTTGAATCGGAACCAAATGTAGAAGGTAAAACAAGTGTTGGTGGATACTCAGGGAAGGCAGTAAAACCTATAGCACTTCGTTTTATTCATAGCATGAGTAGTTGTGAAGCGTTAAAAGATGCAGAGTTTAGTGGAATGGGTGGAATAGAAACCTGGAGAGATTCAGCAGAGTTTTTAGCATTAGGCTGTAAAAATGTTCAGATTACAACTTCTGTAATGCAGTATGGATATAGAGTTATTGAGGATTTAATAAATGGGATGAAGTTATATTTAAGTTCACAAGGATACCATAGTATTTCTGAAATTGTAGGGAAAGCACTTCCTAAAATAGTTCCAGCAGATGAACTAGAGAGGGATAGTATCTGCTATCCAAGATTTAATAGAGAAAAATGTGTAGGTTGTGGTAGATGTTATTTATCCTGTTATGATGGAGGCCATCAAGCTATAAAAATGGATGAAAAAAATAAAAAGCCTATACTTATTGCAAATAAGTGTGTGGGATGTCAACTATGTGTAACTGTTTGTCCAGCTAATGCTGTTGCACCAGGAAAAAGGGTTAATAAAAAAATATAAGGGGGATACTGAGATGTTAACTTGTAGTAAAGAAAGACTTGAAGACAAAATTAAAACTTTTAGTAAGTTTGGAGATACAGGAAAAGGAGGTATTACAAGATTATCTTTATCTAAGGAAGCTCTAGAGGCAAGAGAAGAGTTTTGCAAAAGGTGCAGAACACTCGGAATGGAAATAAAAACTGATGACATGGCTAATATTTATGCAACTATACCTGGTGAAGAAGGACTTCCAGCTATAATGAGTGGTTCTCATATGGATTCAGTTAAGCAAGGTGGAAATTATGACGGTATATTAGGAGTACTTACGGCACTAGAAGCTGCGGAAACTATTGTTACTGAAAAGATAAAACATAAACATCCAATTACGGTAGTAGTATGGACTAATGAAGAAGGTGCTCGTTTTGAACCAGCAATGATGTCTTCAGGAGTTATAACTGGCAAATTTGATAAGGATATTATGTTAGCATCAAAAGATATTGAAGGAATTACATTTAAAGAAGCTTTAGAAGCTAGTGGATATATGGGTGAAATAGAAAACAGAGCTAGCTCAGAGAAGTGCAAGGCTTTAGTGGAATTACATGTAGAGCAAGGACCAGTACTTGAGGATGAAAAAATAGATATAGGAGTTGTAGAAGGGGTTTGCGGAATGATAAACTATGAATTTACATTTATAGGTCAAGCAGATCATGCAGGAACAACACCTATGAAGTATAGAAAAGATGCTTTATATGCAGCTGTTAAAACCATACAATATCTACATGATGAGCTTGATAAACTTGACAGCAAGTTAGTATATACAACTGGTAAAATATCAGCACATCCTAATATCCATACAGTTATTCCAGACTGTGTAAAGTTTACTTTAGATGCAAGACATCAAGATCCAGATGTTATAAGTCAGGTTCTTGATATTATAAATGAAATTCCTAAGGTGGTTGAAAAGTGTGAAGCCAGTTATGAAAAGGCATGGTCACGTAATACAGTTCGCTTTAACCCTGACTTTATAGATTATGTTGAGAAAAATGCAAAAGAATATGGTTATTCTACTAAAAAAATGTATAGTGGGCCAGGACATGATGCTCAATTTATAACAGAAATAATTCCAACAACCATGATTTTTGTACCAAGCGAAAATGGACACAGCCATTGTGAAAAGGAGTTTACTCCACTTGAAAATTGTTTAAAAGGAGCAAACGTATTATTACAAACAATATTAGATATTGATAAAAATTAAATATTAAGATACTAAAAAACTCACAGAATCTAGTTAGATTTGTGAGTTTTTACTTTTTATAGAAATAAATATTTATAAATAAAAATTATTAATTAGAATTGACTATTAAGTAAAAAGATGCTAATATTTTTACAAGAACTAACGATAGGTAGGAAGAGGTGAGGATTTGTCTAAACAAAAAATACTTGATGCTGCCTTTGAATCATTTTCAAAAGGGCACTATAACAGTGTAAGTATTTCTGAGATATCACAAAAAGCAGGGATAAAAAAACCTTCTATCTATGCACATTTCGATAGTAAAGAAAGCTTATTTTTACAAGTGTTTGAAGATGAGTCTTCAAAGATTTATTCAAAGTTTTTAAATCTTATCAATGAGAATAGAGGATGTGATACAAAAGTTATTCTTGAAAATATTTTAATAGAAAGTATTAATTACATAAGAGAGAATAAACCCATTGGAGGATTTTTAGCTTATTTGTTTTTTGTAACATCTTACGATTTACCAGAAAAAATTATTGGTAGAATAGAAAAGTTCAAAAATTTAATGAATGATTTAATTTCTGAAATAATTCAAAATGGAATTAACAAAGAAGAATTAACAAAAGAGGAAATTGATGCTATAACATATTTCTATTATTGTCTCTTACAAGGAAACATACAAATGGAGTTAAATTCGGATATTTTTAATATGGATAAAGTTAATAAAAGTTGGGACTATTTTTGGGAGGGTGTTAGAAATAAATTTTATGGCACACAAATAAAAGCTTAAGGGGGAAAAGAAAGTGGTTAGCAAGTTAAAATTAAAAGGCAAAATTTTAGTAATGACAATATCTTTATTAGTAGTTTTAGGAGTTTCAGTTTTTGGAGTAGTATTTTCTCAAATAAAAAATCTAGTTGTAAATAACTTAAATACTAGCCTTAATAGCTATGTTAATTTGGCAGAGAGTATTTTAGACGAGAAGTACCCTGGTAATTGGAAAGTAGAAGGAGACAAGCTTTATAAAGGAAATACCGTTATAAATAATAATACTGACTTTGTAGATACTGTTAAAGAAGCAACAAATTCACCAACTACAATATTTCTTGGAGATACTAGAGTTGCTACAAATGTAATAACAGATGGTAAAAGAGCTGTTGGAACAAAGGTATCTGAGGAAGTAGCAAATGAGGTTTTAACAAAAGAAAAAGAGTATATTGGATCAGCTAAAGTGCTTGACTCTAAATATAAGGCAAAGTATGTACCAATAAAAGATAGCTCAAATAAGGTTATAGGAATATTTTTTATAGGAATAGAAGAATCAAAGATAAATTCTGAAGTAAATGCTTTAATGCTAACAATAGGAATAATTACTTTTGCAATAGTGGGACTAGCTATCTTAATATCAATATTATTTACTAATTCCATAACAAAAAATATTAAAAAAATTGTATTTTCCTTAAATAAGATTTCAAATGGAGATCTTACGGAAGTTTGCGACATAGATGCAAAAGATGAAACAGGAGATATAGCAGAAAGCTTAAATAGCATGAATAAAAATATATCTTCATTAGTTAAAGAAATCAAAACAACATCAAATTATTTACAAGAAAAAGGAGAAAATTTAACTGCTGTATCAGAGGAAATGGCATCCTCTTCTGAAGAAGTAGCTATGGCAATACAAGGTGTAGCTAAAGGAACTGTAACTCAAGCAGAAGACCTAGTACAAGTATCCTTTGTACTTGAGAAATTTGGTAGCGAAGTTGAAGAAATTGTTAGTGATATTTATGAAATAGATTCAAGTTCTAAATATATAAGTTCTATGGCAAACACAAGTAACGAAGATATGAGTCACTTATTTAACTCCGTTGAAAATATAAATCTTACATTTAATGAATTCATGAGTAAGATAAACCTGCTTGAAGGTAATATATTAAGAATTAATGATATAACAAATGCAATAAATAGTATAGCTGATAAAACTAATCTTTTAGCCTTAAATGCAGCTATTGAAGCCGCTAGAGCTGGTGAAGCTGGAAAAGGATTTTCAGTTGTAGCAGATGAAATAAGAAAACTTGCAGAGCAATCAAAAAATTCTTCAATGGATATAAATAGTTTAATAAACAGTATATCAAAAGATAGTGAGAACATTATTAACTCTGCTGATGGAATGAATTCTGAGCTTAGTAATCAGATAAACATAATAAATACTACTATGGATTCCTTTAAAAATATAATTCAGTCTGTTAATGGTATAATACCGATGATAGAGTCTGTAAATACCTCAGCAATATCAATAAAAAATGAAAAAGATTCGATAGTTAAAAACATAGAATCTTTAACAGCTATATCTGAGGAGGTTTCTGCATCGTCAGAAGAAATAGCTGCATCATCAGAAGAGATGAGTGCTTCTTCTCAAGAAGTTACAAGTACAGCTCAAGATTTAAGTGATATGACTATGAATATAAATAAATTAATAGACAAATTTAAAGTTTAATTATAAAGACACATGTATAGTAGCCATAATTGACTACAAGATATATGTGTCTTTAATATTTTATATAGGTTTATTATTAAAAGTTATTATTTTACTACTACTCCTACGCCGTTTGGAATTACAACAACCTCTGCATCTTTTCCTTTTATTTTATAAGCCATTTCTAAAGCTTCTTCAAATGTACTTGCATGTTTCATGTGCATACTTTTAATCATATCTGGATCGCACATATCAGTAACCATAATTACAGTATAGTTACATAAAATTCTAGCAAGTATTTGAAATTCCCATTGATCAGGAATGGTTTCATTTCGAGGAACAGTTAGTACCTTGTCCAAAAGTTCTTGAGGATTTTTAGCTTGTGCAACATTATCATAAAAAGATTGGCCGCCATGACCATCATTACAGGCAGCTATCATAATAATTACGCCACCTTTTCTACAAGTAGCTTCAGCAGCTGTCATTCCTTTTACAGATTGGTATATATTTTGATCTAAAGGATATCCACCATTACTTGAAACTACAATATCAGAAGGTATGCTTTTTACACTTGAAAGTTCCATTACAAATTTACAACCTTCTTCATGCGCTAGTTTACTATCTCCAGCAAAAGCATTTATAATATTTTTATCTTCATCTATAACAACATTTAATATAAATGCAAGGTTTGCTTTTTCAGCAGCATAAAGCATGTCTTTATGAATAGGGTTGTCCTTTATTATTCCAGTTCTAGCTTTATTACTATTTATAAATTCAGAGCAATGATTAGCCATTATAGTTTTTGCAGAAGCTATTCCAGGTAATATGCTTTTTCTGCCTCCAGAAAATCCAGCAAAAAAGTGAGGTTCTATAAAACCCTCTGATATAAGCAATTCAGTTTCCATAGCTAATTTATTTAAATAAAGTTCCCCGCCAGAAGGTAGAGTTCCAACATTAACTAAGGTACTCTCATCTGTAGAGATATGATTTATTATTTGTTCATTTTCTGCAATTGTTTTACCAAACTTATTAATCATTTCTTCCTTTGTAGTAGGTCTATGAAAACCTGTGGCTATAAGTATTTTTATATTGATACTCGGATTTACCTTTCTTATTCTTTTTAATAATATAGGCATGGTAATTTTACTTGGAACTGGTCTTGTATGATCACTTGTGATGATAACCATGTTATTTTTACCTTTTACTAGTTCTTCTAAAGAATTGCTGCCTACAGGGTTATCAAGGGCTTTGTTTACGATTTCATCTTGAGAAATAGAAGCCCTGTAATTATTTGCTTTCGATTCTAAAATACCTTTTAAATTTTTATCTTCGATAGTTATTTTTAGTGTTTTATTAGAATAAGGGATATCAATTGTATTCATAAATTCTCCTCCTCTTAAAAATTATAGATAACCATATTTTAACACATATAATAAAATATAAAAAAGCCTTGCTAGTAGTACATAAGATTAGCAAGGCAGAGATTTTTAAATATATACTCATATAAAGGTATCTTAGAGTAGATTAAAGCTTAATAGCAAGTTAAAAAGAGATTTAAACTAATCTAGAGTTATAATGTCCTCCTCATTTACTCGTTGCATAGCTCCAAGAACTTTAAATATGCAGCCTACAATTGCTATGTTATATCCTTTACTTATGTTTAAGTTAGGAGTTGGAGTTAGAGGAGTATCTACTATGGCTTCTGATTCAACAATTTCTACATATCTCCTATCTGCAACATTGCCAAAAATAATATAAGCAATAAGTACTAGGCTATTTGATAAAGCAACTAATCTATTTGGGCTAACAGCATTATTAGGTTCAGTTCCTTTTAATCTATTATATATAATTTGTTTATCTTCATGTGCTGAAAAAAGAAGAACTATATAAGCAAAAATAGCAATGTATGCTGCGGCAATCTCTTTATCTATTAATTCTAAATCAAGCTGTACATTACCAGTTTGACGTATAGAAGTGCCATTTATAGAGGAGTTATTTGTAGATCCATTATTTGTAGGGGAATTATATGAAGGCATATATCCATCTCCAAGAATTAATTTAACTACTACTAATATATTAATATATATTAGTAATGTGTACCTTTTTAAATATTAAGAAAAAAGACTTTGGTACTGAATATAGTAACAAAAGTCTTGATATTTAAAATTCTATTAATACTATAGCTTTATTATTTATTATGAATACGATAAATAATTAGGGTTATACATGAACAGAAAATATTTATAAGAATATCAGAAGCAGTGTCGTGTATTCCTCCTGTCAACATATCAGTTTTAAGTATAAGATCTCCAATGTATTCAAACATCTCCCACAAGGTTTCTAAGGTAATGGAAAAGGTAAATGCAAAAATAGTCTTAAATGCAAAAAATCTTTCTTCGCTTATTTCTGCTTCTTTTCGTATAATTCCTTTAATTAAGTTCATACCAATTATAACAGCATAAGAACCAAATGCTCCATGCAATAATAAGTCCCACCACCAAAATTTTTCGTAAAAGTGTAAAATTTCACCCAAATATTGAGCTGAAAAATTAAATGTTAGGGCTATTAGTAGAAAGTTTTTAGGTAATTGAACTTTTTTGACTCTAGCAATAAAGTCAATTATAAATGGAATAGGAAGACAAAGAAAGGCTAATAAAGATAAAAACATATTCTCCCATTGTTTTTCTATAATATTGAATATACAAGTAATTAAAATAATAATTCCAAACAAAATAGCTAATTGTACAGAAATTTTATCTTTTTTATTCTTCATAATTAATCCACCTCGTAGGTAAGTAATATCTCTTTAGTTAATATCTTTATAAACAGAAGAAAATATTCTCATTAACAAAAAAATAAACTGTTATTACATTGCCTCATATTGTAATAACAGTTTATTTATTATTTTATATATTTCTTTCCAATTATACACTCTAGTAATATTATCATTTAGAGGAAGTCTATTGTAGTTCGTATCAATTAGTAGAACCTTGTAGCCAGCATTTGAAAGCTGAAGTGCATTATCATAGCTATCCTCAATAAATATGTCACAATTAAGTTGGTTAGCTGTTTCAACTTTATCTGGTGAACCTAAAACATAAAGACCATCATAAGCAATTTCATTTTTCTTAAGATAACCATGGGTTAACATAGTTAAGCTTTTATCTCTAGCAGTTACAAAATATATATTATTATATATACTAAGTTTATTTATTAGTTTGCGAGCATTTGGTAGAAGTTCTTGCTCAAGATGAATTTGAAATTTATGATTTTCATAAAATTCAGCATAAACACTTTCTTCTACACCTAAAACATTGGGAATTGAATATTCAGTAACTTGTTCTTTAGAAACATTGGTATTAAAATATTTATTAGAAAGATTTAACCAATAATACGCATCAGTTATTGTACCATCAATATCAATACAGATGTTTAAATTTTTCATTTAATCACTCTCCTTATATGATTTATATTATCATTTGGAAGTTAAGGTTTTATTAAATATAGGTTAAATATATATAAGTAAGGATGGTAAAAGTATGCAAATTAATAGATTGTTAGAAATAGTGATGATTCTTTTACATAAAGAAAATATCACAGCAAAAGAACTTGCTGAACGGTTTGGAGTATCTACTAGAACTATTTATAGAGACATAGATGCACTTAGTTTAGCAAATATTCCTATATACACAAACAAGGGGAATAAAGGTGGAATTAGGATATTACCAGAGTTTACTCTTAATAAATCTATTTTTTCAGAAGAAGAGCAATCAGAAATGTTAAATGCCATGCATAATCTTAAGGCTGTTAAATATCCTGAAATTGATGGAGTTTTGACTAAACTAGGAGCTTTATTTAAAAATGCAAACAGTTATAACTGGTTGGAAGTTGATTTTTCTAGTTGGGGAAGTGGGGAAGAAGAAAAAAATAAGTTTAATAAAATCAAAACATCAATTTTAAGTCATAAGGTTATAAGTTTTAATTATATAAATTACGATGGAGAGGAAACTAAAAGAGAAGTGGAGCCTTATAAATTAATATTTAAAGGGCAAGCTTGGTATGTGGTTGGATTTTGTAGAACTAGAAATGCTAATAGAACCTTTAAAATCTCAAGAATAAGAGAACTAATTATAAGAGATGAAGTATTTGATTTTCTAGATGGAGACAACAGGTTTATAGATACTTCTTCCTCAAAGAATACTATGATTAATCTTATATTAAGATTTAATCGTAAAATAACCCATAGAGTTTATGACGAGTTTAAAATTGAAGATATAAATAATAAAAATGATAAATATATAGAAGTTAATACTTCATTTGCAGAGGGGGAGTGGGTATATGGATATATACTATCTTTTGGTGCAGATGTTGAGGTTATAGAACCAGAATATATAAGAGAAGAAATAAAAAATAGATTAAGTGATGCTGTAAGAAATTATTTATTATAAGTAAGTAATAGTTAAATAATTGTTACATTTCCTCGAAAAAAATAAAAAATTTAGTTGAAAAATGAATAAAGAGTAGGCAGAAAAAGTAGACTACCTTAATGAATGGTTGAATGGTTGAATGGTTGAATGGTTGAATGGTTGAATGGTTGAATGGTTGAATGGTTGAATGGTT
>NZ_JAKGTG010000036.1:0-47423 GCF_022324845.1 Clostridium sp. YIM B02506 | reverse complement strand
ATTTTCAAAGACCATTTTTTCTTTTTCGCTAATCTCTCTCAGCGACAAGTGTTATCTTATCATATACACTTTTCTCTGTCAACAAGTTTTTTCATTTCTTTTTAATCAGTTTTTGTTGATTAATTTCTTATCTGAAATGTTTTGTTATTCTTGCGACGTGTTTTATCTTAACACCTATACGCTACATAATATTTCTCAATATTCCTAGTTATATTAAATTAATCTTATTTATCTAATAATTCCTTTTAATTTCTTTATTTTCTTATTATTGATACACTAGGACATGTTTCTATACTAAATTGCTATTTAAATTTAAATACACTATATTTTCTTCTATATTTATTATTTATATACTCCTTTATTTAACTTATTTTTTATACTTTTTATAAATAAATATGTTTTATTTTTATTTATAATATTTGAATGTATTATATATTTTCCTATTTGATTTGCTAATTTATAATAATAAAAAGCCACTACAATTTTATAATTTGTAATGACTTTTTATTATTTTTTGTTTATTTTTCTTCTTCTGATCTTTCTAATAGTTTCTCTATAGAAGTATCATCCTCAGTTTTAACTGTATCTATACTTTCTACTACTACTTCCTGTAGAATTTCATTCTTTTCACTGCTATCTGCTGAAGATATTTTTGCAACTGCAACAACTTTTTCCTCTCCTAATGTTCTCATAAGAGTTACTCCCATTGCAGATCTGCTAGTTATTGATATATCAGCTACATTAATTCTTATAGCTACTCCTGATGTGTTTATAAGCATCATTTCATCATCTTTTTTGCATACAGACGCTCCTACTAATTTACCAGTCTTCTCTGCAACTTTATAAGTTATAAGTCCTACTCCACCTCTATTTTGAGTTTTATACTCTGTTAAAGGTGTTCTTTTACCAAAACCATTTTCACTTATAACTAATAATTCTTCATCATCTGTTGCTATATCCATACAAACTGCAATGTCATTCTTTCTTAAGGATATTGCCTTTACCCCAGATGCTGTTCTACCCATTGGTCTTACATCTTTTTCACTGAATTTTATAGCATATCCGTCTTGAGTAACAATAATTATCTTAGCATCTCCAAATGTTAACTTAACTTTAAGAAGTTCATCTTCATCTCTCAAATTAAGAGCTATTAATCCATTCTTTCTTAGATTCTTAAATTCACTTAAAGGTGTCTTTTTGACTATTCCATTTTTTGTAGCCATAAATAAGTATCCCTCTAAATTAGGATCCTTTATAGAAAGTACAGTTTCAACTCTTTCATCTTGTTCTATTGGAATTATATTAACAAGATTAGTTCCTTTTGCTGATCTTCCTGCATCAGGTATCTCATATGCTCTAACTTTATATACTCTACCTCTATTAGTAAAGAATAATACATCTGAGTGAGTTGATGTTACTACAACATGATCAACAAAATCATCCTCTTTAGTAGTCATTGCCTGTATGCCTTTTCCCCCTCTTTTTTGAGCAGAATAAGTATCAGCTGCAATTCTTTTTACATATCCACTATGAGTTAATGTAATAACGATATCCTCTTCTTGTATTAAGTCTTCAAGATCAATTTCATTTTCTTGTTTCTCTATTTGAGTTCTTCTTTCATCGACATATCTACTCTTTATTTCTAGAAGTTCTTCTTTTATAACTTCTAGAAGTTTGACTTCTGATCCTAATATATCTTTTAATCTATTTATTAGTACCATAAGCTCGTTATATTCATCTTCTATTTTATCTCTTTCTAGTCCTGTTAATCTTGCAAGTCTCATATCTAGTATAGCTTGAGATTGTTTTTCACTTAATGCAAATCTTTCAATAAGAGTGTTTCTAGCTATTTCCGAGTTTTTAGATCCTCTTATAATGCTTATAACTTCATCAATATTATCTAATGCTATCTTTAATCCTTCTAAGATATGAGCTCTTTCTTCAGCTTTACTTAGTTCAAATTCTGTTCTTCTAGTTATTACTTGCTTTTGGAAGTTTATATAATGAACTAGTATTTCTTTTAAATTAAGTACCTTTGGCTCATTATCAACTAATGCTAGCATTATTACTCCAAAAGTATCCTGCATTTTAGTATGTTTATATAATAAATTAAGAACTACACTAGGATTTGCATCTCTTTTTAGTTCAATTACTATTCTCATACCGTCTCTATCTGACTCATCTCTTAAATCATATATTCCATTTATTTTTTTGTCTTTAACTAAATCTGCTATATTTTCTATTAATTTAGCTTTATTTACTTGGTACGGTATTTCGGTAACAACTATTCTATGTCTTCCGTTTTCCTCTTCTATATCAGCTTTTGCTCTAACTATAACTTTACCTTTTCCAGTTTCATAAGCTTCTCTTATTCCATTTTTTCCCATTATAGTTGCCGCTGTTGGAAAATCTGGTCCTTTAATTTTAGACATTAAATCAAGAACAGTAACCTCTGAATTATCTATTAGCATTATTGTTCCATCTATAATCTCACCTAAATTATGTGGAGGTATATTAGTTGCCATTCCAACTGCAATACCAGATGACCCATTAACTAAAAGATTAGGAAATCTTGATGGTAATACTACTGGCTCTTGCTCTTCTCCATCGAAATTATCTATAAAGTCTACGGTATTTTTATTAATGTCTCTTAATATTTCTGATGAAATTTTGTTCATTTTTGCTTCTGTATATCTCATTGCTGCTGCTGAGTCACCGTCTACAGAACCAAAATTTCCATGTCCATCAACTAACATATACCTCATAGAGAAATCTTGTGCCATTCTAACTAAAGCATCATATACAGATGAATCTCCATGTGGATGATATTTACCTAAAACTTCTCCAACTATTCTTGCGCATTTTCTGTATCCCTTATCTGGTCTTATCCCCAATTCATGCATAGAAAATAAAATTCTTCTATGCACTGGTTTTAATCCATCTCTAACATCAGGAAGTGCACGACCTACAATTACACTCATAGCATAATCAATATAACACTTTTTCATTTCATTTCTTATGTCAACGGGTACTACTTTTCCCTCATTTAAACTCATAGGTTTCACCTCAATTTTTAACTATATATCTAGATTAACTACTTTTTTTGCATTATTAGTTATGAACTCTCTTCTAGGTTCTACTTTGTCTCCCATTAAAATAGTGAATATTTCATCTGCTGCCATTGCATCATCAACGGTAGCTTTTAATAATGTTCTTTTATCAGGATCCATTGTAGTTTCCCAAAGTTGACTTGCATTCATTTCTCCAAGTCCCTTATATCTTTGTATGTTGGTATTATTATCTTTTCCGCCTATTTCTTTTAAGACTACTTCTAATTCAGCATCAGTATATGCATACCACTCTTTTTTATTTCTAGTAACTTTATATAGTGGTGGTTGCGCTATATATACATGCCCTCCGTCTATAAGCTCTCTCATATATCTATAGAAGAACGTCAATAATAGTGTTCTTATATGAGCTCCATCTACATCTGCATCTGTCATTATTATTATTCTGTTATACCTTATTTTTTCTACATCAAAATCGGTTCCTATTCCAGCACCAAATGCAGTAATCATACTTCTAATCGAATCAGCATTAAGAATTCTATCTAATCTTTGTTTCTCAACGTTTAATATTTTTCCTCTAAGTGGTAATATAGCTTGGAATCGTCTATTTCTACCTTGTTTAGCCGATCCCCCCGCAGAATCACCCTCAACTATATAAATTTCACATTCTAGAGGATCTTTAGATGAACAATCTGCAAGTTTACCTGGTAAAGAACTTCTTTCCAATACTGATTTTCTTGTTAATTCTCTAGCTTTCCTAGCAGCTTCTCTAGCTCTAGCTGCAACTAAAGCTTTATCTATTATTATTTTACCTATATTAGGATTTTCTTCTAAGAATAAAGAAACCGTTTCTCCTACTACTCCGTCTACTATTCCTCTAACCTCTGAATTTCCCAACTTAGTTTTTGTTTGACCTTCAAATTGTGGATCTGATATTTTTACTGATACAACCGCAGTTAGCCCTTCTCTAATATCATCTCCAGATAAATTTTTGTCAGCATCCTTTAAATGCCCGAATTTTTTTCCATAGTCGTTAACAGCTCTTGTTAATGCAGTTTTAAATCCTACTAGATGGGTTCCCCCCTCTATAGTATCTATGTTATTTGCAAAAGAAAATATGTTTTCATTATAACCATCATGGTATTGAAGTGCTACTTCAACAGCTACACCATCTTTTAATCCTTCAACATATATAGGCTCCTTATGAAGAACTTCTTTGTTTCTATTTAAATAACTAACAAAAGATTTAATTCCACCTTCGTAGTAATATAATTCCTCATTTTCATCTCTTTCATCTACAAGTCTTATGTTTATTCCTTTATTTAAAAAAGCTAACTCTCTTAACCTTTTCGATAAAATCTCAAAATCAAAAACTGTTTCTTCAAAAATTTCTTCATCAGGCTTAAAATGAGTTTTAGTGCCATGAGCTTCTGGTTCTGATTCTTCTAGTTTAATTAATGGTGTTAATACATTACCTTTAGAATAGCTTTGTTTCCATATATATCCATCCCTTGTTACTATGACTTCGCAAGCTTCTGAGAGAGCATTAACAACTGATGCTCCTACCCCATGTAATCCACCGGATACTTTATATCCTCCACCGCCGAATTTTCCTCCAGCATGTAGGACTGTCATTATAACTTCAACAGTAGCTTTTCCTAGCTTATCATTTATCCCTACCGGCATGCCTCTACCATCATCTATTACAGTTATTGAATTATCTTCATGTATATAAACATCTATATTTTTACAATAACCTGCTAAGGCCTCATCTATACTATTATCAACTATTTCATAAACCAAATGATGAAGACCTCTAGAACTAGTGCTTCCTATATACATTCCTGGTCTTTTTCTTACTGCCTCAAGTCCTTCAAGAACCTGAATCTGGCTGTCGTCATATTTTTGCTTATTTTCCTCCAACATTAACTCCTCCTAAACTATAATTTTATTTTTTATCTATATTAAGTTAAACATTGGAACAACTTATGTATTGTAATCTATGTCTGTTCTTTTTGTTAAAGTAGATGAGGATATCGGCGAAAGATATATTTTACTTTTTTTATTAACTTCAGCAATAACAAAAGATTTTGGTTTTTCTTTTGATATTCTTTGTACGAATCCATCCTCCTCAGCTAGCCTTAAAAACTGACTAGTATCTGAACTATACATAGTATTTTGTAAATCAAATATTCCTATAACATCTTTTATAGGAACTACAACATTTTCTCCCAAGTGTAAAAACACAAATATTCCTCCTTTAAACTTTAACACTACCATCCTTAACGTTAAAAACTTTTGCACTTTCTTTTATATATTTAGATATATCTTCTATTCCTGTACAGGTTATTAAGGTTTGTATTCCGTGAATAGAATTTAAAATATATGCTTTTCTAGTAAAATCTAATTCTGATAATACATCATCTAAAAGAAGTACAGGATATTCTTTCGTGATATCTTTTATGATGTTCAACGAAGCGAATTTTATGGTTAAAACTGCCGTTCTTTGTTGTCCCTGCGATCCATAACTCTTAGCATCAATATTATTTATAAGTATTATAAAATCATCTCTATGTGGTCCAATACTAGTAATTCTTCTTTCGATATCCTTTGGTCTGTTTTTTAAAAGCCCTTCTTTCATGGATATTTTTATATTTCCTAAATCTTTTACACTAGAGACATATTTAAATTCAATATCTTCTTTTCCAGAAGTAATGTCTTTATGAATTGCTTTCCCATGATTATTCAAATTATTTATATAATTAATACGATCTTTTATTATTTGTTCTGCAAAATTTGATAATTGTTCATCATAAACATCTAGAATAAATTCATCTATTTTTCTATTTTTTAAAACTAAATTTCTTTCATTTAAAACCTTATTATATTGAACCAGATTATAATAATACCTATTACTTAGTTGGCACAACTCCATATCTATAAATCTTCGTCTTATCCCTGGAGATTCTTTAACTATTTTTAAGTCTTCTGGAGAAAACATAACTACATTGAAAACTCCAATTAGTTCCCCTATTTTAGTTATTTTTATAGAATTAACCCGAATAGATTTTTTTCCATCTTTCAAAATATTAATATCTATTTTTTTATCTAGTCTATCCTTACTTACACTCACACTAACATAAGCATTATTTTCATTCCAATTAACAAGTTCCCTATCTTTTGAATTTCTATGAGATCTTGCAAAACCACAATAATAAATTGATTCTAGTATATTAGTTTTTCCTTGAGCATTATTTCCTATAAACACATTTACAGCTGGACCAAGTTCTATATCCAGCTTCCTATAATTCCTATAATTTAATAACATTAATTTTTTTATATACATAAAAACACCCAACTTAATTATAACACATAATATCTTTTGTGGCTTTACATGAAAATTTTAAACAATTTTAAAACTTTCATTCTCTATAGAAATTATATCTCCACTTCTTAATTTTCTTCCTCTTTGGGTACATACTTCTCCATTAACTAAAACTTCACCATCTTGAATTATCATTTTAGCCTCAGATCCTAATGAAACTGCTCCTACCCATTTTAAAAATGAATCTAACTTTATAAATTCTGTATTTATACTAATTTCATTCATACATAACTCCTCATTACAGATGCATAATTATTAATTTTAGTATATTTATGCATCTGTAAATTTGCTCCTCCCTTAAATTATCTAGCTAATCTTACAGGTAAAACTAGATATTTACTATCTTCTATATTTTTATTTCTAATAACACAAGGACTTACACTAGATGTTAACTCCAAAATAACTTCCTCTTCATCCATAACTTTCAGCACATCTAATAAATATCTAGAGTTAAATGCAATTTGCATTTCATCTCCTTGCAAATTCACCGAAACTTCTTCTCTTACTTTTCCCAATTGAGAATTGGATGTTATGATTAAAGTGTCTTCTTTTAATTCAAATTTTATAAGATTAGTGTTTCCTTCTTTTGCCATAAGAGAAGCTCTTTCTATTCCATTTTGAAGTTCTTGTTTATTTGCAGTTACCAATCCTTTATATTCTTGAGGAAGTAAAGAGCTGTATTTTATAAATTCTCCCTCTAATAATCTTGATATAACTTTAGTTTCACCTAAATTAAATAATATGTGATTAGTAGTAAATGTTATATCTACGTCTTTATCTGTATCTTCTAATATTTTTGCAACTTCATTTAATGTTTTTCCTGGAATAACAGAACTTATTGTATTTTCTGAATCTATGATTTCTTTTCTTATAGCTAATCTATAGCCATCTAATGCAACTAAATTTAAATATGAATTGTTTACTTCAAAAAGAATTCCTTGAAGTATAGGTCTTGCTTCATCTTGAGCTATAGCAAAAGATGTACCTTTAATCATATTTTTTAATAAGTTTTGAGGAATTGAAAATATTTTAGTTTCGTTTATGTTTGGTAAAGATGGAAATTCATCGCTGTTCATATAAAGTAAATTAAAGACAGATTTTTTACAAGTTATTTGTATAGTATTATCTTCGCCAATTTGTAGTTGTTCTATTACAATTTTGTCATTTGGTAGTTTTCTTATAATTTCTCCAAATAATTTAGCATCTACAACTATTGTTCCTTTTTGTAGTACTTCAGCATTTATTTTTGTTTCTATTGATATGTCTATGTCAGATCCAATTAATGTTAATCCTTCTGAATCTGCCTTTATATAAATACCTTCTAGAATAGGCATAGTAGATTTTCCAGTTATAGCTTTTTGCGCTATTGATATAGCTTCTTGTAATTTTGTTTTTTCACATATGAATTTCAATATAAAACCTCCCTAATTATTCACAGCAAAATCGCTCTAAATATAGATAAAATTAATAATAAAATATAGTAACAATAGTAGTAGGGGCTGTGGATTTGTTCATAAGTACCTCTAGGCCTGATAAATACAAAAAAGTTAACAAAAAAATACTGTGGATAAGTTGAGCGTATTTACTATAAACTATCCACATTATTAAAAGCAAAATGTTAATTAAAATTTTATCAACAGAATATTAACTTTAGTTATGTACATTGTTAATTATTTTTGAGTAAGCTTCTTTGTTAAATCATTTATTGTATTTTGTGTGGATTCATCATTTTTTAAACCACCTGATATTTTCTCATACGCATGAATAACGGTAGTGTGATCTCTTCCACCAAATTCTTCTCCTATTTTAGGCAAAGATAAATCTGTAAGTTTTCTACTTAAATACATAGCTATTTGTCTTGGGTATGCTATGTTTCTAGTTCTTCTTTGAGATTTTAAGTCCTCTACTCTTAAGTTATAATATGATGAAACAACATCTTGTATTGTTTCAATGGTTATATTTTTACTTTGTTTATTTGATATGATATCTTTTAAGGCCTCTGTAGCTAGATCTACTGTAATATCTCTACCGGTAAGAGATGAATACGCAACTATTCTAATAAGGGCGCCTTCTAACTCTCTAATGTTAGATTTAATTTTTGTAGCTATATAGACCATTACTTCGTTAGCAACATTTAAATTTTCTACATCTGCTTTCTTCTTTAATATCGCCATTCTAGTTTCAAAATCAGGTGCTTGAATATCAGCGATAAGCCCCCATTCGAATCTACTTCTTAATCTGTCTTCTAAAGTAGGGATTTCTTTAGGTGGTCTATCAGATGATAGAATTATTTGTTTACTGGCTTCATGAAGAGCATTAAATGTATGGAAAAATTCCTCTTGAGTTCTCTCTTTACCAGCTATAAATTGAATATCATCAATAAGAAGCACATCTATATTTCTATATTTATTTCGAAATTCTTCATTTTTATCATCTTTAATTGCATTAATAAGTTCATTAGTAAATTTTTCAGATGATACATAAACAACTTTAGATTTTGAGTTATTTTGAAGAATATAGTGCCCTATAGCATGCATTAAGTGAGTTTTTCCTAGACCAACTCCCCCATATATAAATAAAGGATTATAAGCTTTAGCAGGTGATTCAGCAACAGCAAGTGATGCAGCATGGGCAAATCTGTTGGAATTACCTATAACGAATGAGTCAAAAGTATATTTAGGATTTAAGGTTGCTAGCATTAAATCATTTACTACAACAGCACTGTTTTTTTTATTATGTCTCAACGTAGTATCTTCTGAATGTAATTCACTAGTATCGGATTCAATTAAAAACTCTATATTATATTTCTTAGATGAAATAAGTTTTATTGCATTAGCTACCAAATCCTTGTATCGTTGTTCCAATATGTCCTTAGTAAATTCGTTAGGAACGCCTAGTTTTATGCTATCAGAAGATATAGATAAAGGTTCGCAACTTTTTATCCAAGTATTAAAACTAACTTCAGACATTTCACTTTTTATTATGTTTAATGTTTTTTCCCATAGTTGATTTAGTTGGGTATCCATCGTATATCCTCCAGTTACCTAATTATAAAAATTTCAAAAAAAGTATGTATAAATAAAAAAATCTATAAATATAAACAACTTACTAACAGAAAATATGTACACATCCTATAATGATTGACTATGTATAAAAAAATATTCACATGTTAATAAATTTGTTGATATGTTTTAAAGTGTATATAAAAAGTTATGTTATCAACAATTGTGGAAAAAATAAAATCAACACTATAAACAATGAATAATATCTTGAAATAAGATAAAAATATATAAGGTGATGATGAGAACTGCCAAAAGTTGAACAAGTTATACACATAAATATCCACAGCTGTGGATAAGTTTGGTGTGAAATTAATTTATTCACAACATATTATTAATAATAACATAAATAAACAAAGGGGTTCAATAATTTATCCACAATTTTTATCTTTGTTAAGTATTTTATTAACATATTAAGTTTTCTTGACATGACTATTAAGGAAATATATAATTAAAAGGTAAAACTCAAAATGAGCAATAATATAGTTTTACTATATAAAATATAATTTGAAGGGGGTGTAGCTACATGTTCATGACATACCAACCTAAAAAGAAACAAAGAAAAAGAGAACATGGATTTAGAAAGAGAATGAGCACTTTATCTGGAAGAAACGTGCTTAAGAGAAGAAGACTAAAAGGAAGAAAAAGATTAACAGCATAAGGGCCGCTTTTGTGGCCTTTTTCTGCAAATGCAGAAATAAAAGGGAGACTTGATAAATGAGTATACAAAAACTAAGAAAAAATCTTGAGTTTAGAAATGTATATAGAAGAGGAAAGTCTTTTTCTAATGATACTTTAGTTTTATATATATTTTATAATAGAAGAAATAGAGACAATAATGATAAATTTAATAGGATTGGGATATCAGTAAGCAAAAAAGTTGGAAAGAGTGTAGTTAGGAGTAGAGTTAAAAGGTTAATTAGTGAGTGTTATAGATTGAATTGTAATAACTTGAAAGAAGGACACGATTTAGTTTTTATTGCTAGAAATGCTATTAAAGATAAAAGCTATTGGGATATAGAAAAAGCTATGCTTAATTTATTTAAAAGGTCAGGGATGATATATAATGAAAAGGATTTTAATAATTCTGATAAAGTTTTATAAAAGGTTCATTTCTCCTATGATGAGGTCCAATTGTATATACATACCAACTTGCTCTCAATATGCAATTGATGCAATTGAAAAATATGGAGCTATAAAAGGAAGTTTTATGGCTATAAAAAGAATTTTAAGATGTCATCCTTTCCACAAGGGTGGTTATGATCCAGTTAAGTAAATTACTAGGAGGTATTTATTTTGTTTAATGGTATAGCTGAATTTTTATATACGGTTGTAGAAAAGTTACAAGGTTTTATTTCAAATATAGGAATAACAGATATAGGTGTATCTTATGTTTTATCAGTATTACTTCTTACATTAATAATAAGATTATTGATATTACCACTAAATATAAAGTCTATGAAGTCAACAGCTAAGATGCAAGAGATTCAACCTGAATTAAAAAAGATACAAACTAAGTATAAAAATAATCCTGAAAAATTACAACAAGAAACAGTAAAGTTGTATAAAGAAAATAATGTTAGTATGACGGGTGGATGTCTTCCAATGATAATTCAGATGCCTATATTATTTGCTTTATATGGTGCATTTATGAAAATTACTGCAGTAGAAGGACAGTCATTTTTATGGATAGCAGATTTATCTAAAAAAGATCCGTCTTTTATATTACCAGTTTTAGCAGCTGCTTTAACATACTTATCAACGGTGTATTCTACAAAAGCAAATTCTGCATCTGCAGCTCAGGCACCAGGAACTCCAAATATGGGTTCTATGAATATAGCTATGTCTGTTATGATAGGGGTATCAGCGATTAATTTTAGATCATTACTAGTTTTATATTGGATAATGGGTAGCGTAATACAAATAATCCAAACATATGTTATAGTTACTTTACCTAAGAAAAGAAAAGAAAAGCAAGCTCAAATTTCATAGATATTTATTTTATATAACTGCAGGGTAGGTGAATTTAATATGAAGTTAATAGAAGTTAATGGAAGAACTGTAGATGAGGCAGTAGATTCTGCCTTAAAGGAACTGAATGTTACTAAAGATAAAGTTGAAATCGAAATCCTAGACGAAGGAAATAAAGGATTTTTAAACATTTTTGGTGCAAAACCTGCCAGAATAAAAGTTAAAGTTAAAAGAGATTATATAGTTGAAGCAAAAAGTTTTTTGAGAAATGTTTTAAATTCTATGGAAATTAAGGCTGAAATAAGAATGAAGGAAGAAGATGATACTCTAAATATTAATCTAATTGGTCCTAATATGGGATTAATTATCGGTTATAGGGGGGAAACCTTAGATTCTTTGCAATATCTTATTTCTCTTGTAGTTAATAAAGGACATGAAAATCCTTATAAAAGGGTAGTACTTGATACTGAAAACTATAGAGCTAAGAGAGAAGAAACTCTTAAACGATTAGCTGGAAAAACTGCATTTAAAGTACGAAAATTTAAAAAGGCTATTAAATTAGAACCTATGAATCCTTACGAAAGAAGGATAATACATGCGGCATTACAAAATGATAAATCCGTATACACTTACAGTGAGGGAGAAGAGCCTTTCAGAAAAATAGTTATTGATTTTAAAAGAGATTAGAAAGCCTGTTTGGGCTTTCTTTTATATATTCAATAAATTTTGACTAAGATAAATCTATTATGTAAAATATTTTGTAGTAGGGATATATTAGGTATAAATTTTTTAAGGAGGCCTAGTTAATAATGAAAGAGTTTGATACTATAGCTGCCATTGCTACTCCAGTTGGAGAAGGAGGCATATCTATAATAAGAATTTCTGGAAGTAATTCATTGGATATTGTTGATAAAATATTCAAGGCTAAAAATAATAAAAGTATTTTAGATATGAAATCTTATACTATGAGATATGGATATATAGTAAATGATGGAGATATTATAGACGAAGTAATAGTAAGCTTTATGAAAGGTCCTAAGAGTTTTACTTCAGAAGATATAGTTGAGATAAATTGTCATGGTGGAGTTGTTTCAACAAATAAAGTTTTAGATTCGGTTATAAGATTTGGTGCTAGACTTGCAGAACCAGGTGAGTTTACTAAAAGGGCATTTTTAAATGGAAGAATAGACTTAAGTCAAGCAGAGGCTGTTATTGATATAATAAGAGCAAAAACAGACTTGTCTATGAAATCTGCTTTAGCTCAAAGTCAGGGATTACTTTCCCAGGAAATAAATAAATTAAAAGAACATCTTCTTAATGCTTTGGCGTTAATAGAGTATGATGTTGATTTTACGGAAGATGAAGAAGAACCAGATGAGACTATTCCAATAAGAGTAGAAGAAAATTTGGTAGAGTCTATAGACAAAATTAATAAATTAATTGTAAATGCTGAGGAAGGTAAAATATTAAGGGAAGGTTTAAACATGGTTATAATAGGAAAACCTAATGTTGGAAAATCTTCTTTGCTTAACTATTTACTTCAAGAAAAAAGGGCTATAGTAACGGATATTCCTGGAACAACTCGTGATGTAATAGAAGAATATATAAATTTAGATGGAATTCCAGTTAAAATTGTTGATACTGCTGGTATTAGAGAAACAGAAGACATTGTAGAGAAAATAGGTGTTGAAAAATCTAAAGAAAAAATAGATGAGGCAGATTTAGTGGTATTAATGCTGGATATTAGTAGGGATTTTGAAGAACAAGATAGAGAGATAGTTAACTATATTAAAGATAAAAAACATATAGTACTTTTAAATAAGGTGGATTTAGATTATAAGATAAATAGAGATAGTCTTATAGATTTAGAAAATATTTTGGAAGTATCTATTAGGAATGATGAAGGCATAGAAGCTTTTAAAGATAAGATTAAAGAGTTATTTTTTGGTGGAAAATTACAAAGTGAAAGTATTATTATATCCAATACAAGGCATAAAGAAGCTTTATATAGAGCAAAAGAAAATTGTGAATTAGCTTTAATGAGTGTAAGGAAAAATGAGTTTTTGGATTTAATATCTATATATGTAACCTCTGGATTAAAGGCTCTTGGTGAGATTACTGGTTCAGAGATTGAAGAAGATTTAGTGAATAAGATCTTCTCAGAATTCTGTGTAGGAAAGTAGGAAAAAATATGAAGTATTTAGGCGGAATATTTGATGTTATAATAGTTGGGGCAGGTCATGCAGGTAGTGAAGCTGCTCTTGCTTCTGCGAGAATGGGATGCAAGACTTTATTGTGCACAATGAATTTAGATTCTGTAGCATTTATGCCTTGCAACCCCAATATTGGTGGAACAGCAAAAGGACATTTAGTAAAAGAAGTTGATGCCTTAGGTGGAGAAATGGGCGTTAATATAGATTATACTTTTATTCAATCGAGAATGTTAAATACCTCAAAAGGACCGGCAGTACACTCTTTAAGAGCTCAAGCTGATAAAAAAAGGTACCAAGAGAGAATGAAAAATATAATTGAGAATCAAGAAAATCTTTTTTTGCGTCAACTTGAAGTAACAGAACTTGAAGTGGAAGATGGAAAGATTAATGGAGTAGTTACTAAAAATGGAGCAGTCTTTAAAGCTGCATCAGTGGTATTGGCAACTGGGACATATCTTAAAGGAAAAGTTATAATTGGGGAAACTGCGTATAGTAGTGGTCCTAATGGATTATTCCCTGCAAATGATTTATCTCAGTCATTATTAGATTTAGATATATCGTTAAGAAGGTTTAAAACAGGTACTCCTGCAAGAATAAATAAACGTAGTGTGGATTTCAGCAATATGTCCGAGCAAAAAGGTGATGAAAAAATAGTCCCATTCTCATTTATGCATGATAATATTGATAAGGAGCAGGTATCTTGTTGGTTAGCTTATACTAATGAAAATACTCATGAGGTTATAAGAAAAAATATAAATAGATCTCCAATTTATAATGGATCAATCGAAGGAATAGGTCCTAGATACTGCCCATCTATTGAAGATAAAGTAATGAGATTTCCAGATAAATTGCAACATCAAATTTTTATAGAGCCTGAGGGTAATGATACTGAAGAAATGTATGTAGGTGGAATGAGCTCATCATTGCCTGAGGATGTTCAAATAGAAATGTTAAGAACTATAAAGGGTTTGGAGAATGTTGAAATAATGAGAACTGCCTATGCAATAGAATATGATTGCATTGACCCTACTCAATTAAAACCTTCTTTGGAATTCAAAAATATAAAAGGATTATTTGGTGCAGGTCAACTTAATGGAAGTTCGGGTTATGAAGAGGCGGCAGCGCAAGGTATAATTGCTGGAATAAATGCAGCTTTAAACGTAAAAAATGAAGAGCCTTTGATTTTAACTAGATCTGATGCTTATATTGGTGTTTTAATAGATGATCTTGTTACGAAGGGAACTTCAGAACCATATAGAATGATGACATCTCGTTCAGAGTACAGGTTATTATTAAGGCAGGACAACGCGGATTTAAGATTAACTGAATTTGGATATAAAGTTGGATTAGTAACAGAAGAGCGATATAAAAGATATTTGAATAGAAAAAATAATATAGAACAAGAAATTGATAGAATGAAGAAGCTTCAAGTAACTAACAAAAGAGAGAATAACGAAATATTGTTAGATTTAGACTCTTCAGAGTTAAAGAAACCTATTTCCATGTATGAGCTTATTAAAAGGCCGGAATTAGATTATTTTTCTGTAAGCCGATTGGATGAAGAGAGAGTAGATTTACCTTATAATATTGGAGAACAAGTAAATATAATTGCAAAATATGAAGGTTATATAGATAAGCAACTTGAACAGGTAGAACAGTTTAAAAAAATAGAAAAGAGATTAATACCTCAGGAATTAGACTTTAATGATATTAGAGGATTAAGAAAAGAAGCTATTCAAAAGCTAGCGAAGATTAGACCAATTAATATAGGGCAGGCATCAAGAATTTCTGGTGTATCTCCAGCTGATATTTCTGTTTTATTAATTTATATGGAACAATATAGTAGACAAAAAAATTCTTAAAGGAGAGTTATATGGAATTCTTTGATTTAATGAGTAGAGCTTGTAAAGATGTAGGTTTAGAATTAACAGAAGAGAAATACAATAAATTTATAATGTATAAAGATCTTATACAAGAATGGAATAAACAAATAAATCTAACAGCCATTATTGAAGATGAAGACATAATAAAAAAACATTTTATAGATTGTATAAAAGCTTTTAAAGTAGATGAATTTAAAAATGCAAAATCTATAATTGATGTTGGAACAGGAGCAGGATTTCCTGGTATTCCATTAGCTATAATGAATGAAGATGTAGAAATAACTCTTCTAGATTCACTAAACAAAAGAGTTAATTTCCTTAATGTTGTAGTTAATAAATTAACTCTTAATAACGTTACAACTATTCACTCTAGAGCTGAAGATGGTGCTAGAAATAGTGAATTAAGAGAAAAATTTGATATAGCAACATCTAGAGCAGTTGCGAACATGAGTGTGTTATCAGAGTTATGTATTCCTTATGTCAAAAACAATGGACATTTCATTGCACTTAAAGGTCCATCTATTGAAGGTGAGTTAGAAGGGTCTCGAAATGCATTAAAGGTACTTGGTGCAAAATTAATAGATGTGGTAGAAGTTGAAGTTGAGGATACTGATTTAAAACACAATTTAGTTTTAGTGAAAAAGATTAAATCAACCTCAAATATTTATCCAAGGAAGGCTGGAACTATAAATAAAAAACCGATTGTGTAAATTCTTAGATTATTTTGTCTAACGATTTTTAAATATAAAAGAAGGATAAATTAATGTCTTTGTAGAAAATGTTAAATAATGGGAAATAATGTTAAACCAATAGTAAGGGATGGTAGAGGTCTATGCAAAATGAAGTCTTGTATGTAAATATAGAAAGTATTATACCAAATACTTATCAACCTAGGAAATTCTTCGATGAAGAAACTTTAGTAGAATTATCTCAATCTATAAAACAATATGGAATTATACAACCTTTAACTGTTAGAAAAAGAGGAGTTAGCTATGAATTAGTTGCAGGTGAAAGAAGATGGCGTGCAGCAAAATTAGCAAATATTCAAACTGTTCCTTGTAATATAATTGATATAACTGATACAGAATCGGCTGAGATTGCTTTATTGGAAAATCTACAAAGAGAGGACTTAAACTTTATTGAAGAAGCGGAAGCATATTATAACCTAATAAATGAACATAATTTTACTCAAGATGAATTAGCTAATAGAATGGGAAAAAAGCAATCTACAATTGCAAATAAACTGAGGTTACTAAAACTTGACTCTAAAATTAGAGAGCTATGCTTAGAAAATAGTTTGACAGAAAGACATGCTAGGGCTTTATTATCTTTACCAAATGAAGAAATGCAATTAAAAGTTGTAAAGAAAATTATAGAACAAGGTTTAAATGTTAAGAAAACTGAAGAACTTATAAATAAAGAGCTATTAAAATTAGCTGGGGATGAGTTAAGCTCAAAAGGTACAAAAAGAATAACAGGAATATTTTCTCCTAAGATATATGTTAATTCAATAAAACAAGTATTTGATAAGTTCAAGATTCCAGCTCAATATAAATCTAAGGACTGTGGCGAGTATATTCAGATTACCGTAAATATACCAAAGAAATAAATCTTGAAATCCATCTATTAGTAGGTGGATTTTTTTATTATAAAAGAATAAAGTGTTTCACGTGAAACATTTTTATTAAATTTGAATTATAAATTAGATAAATGCTTTTAATATATGTATTTAAAATATATAATGTTATTGTACATAATAAAATTAAGGGATAAAAGAGGGGGAACTATGAAAGTTATATGTGTTTTTAATCAAAAAGGCGGAGTTGGTAAAACTACTACTAATATAAATTTATGTTCATATTTAGCAATGGAAGGGTACAAGGTTTTAGCAATAGATATGGATCCTCAGGGAAACACTACTTCTGGAGTTGGCATAGATAAGAGGATATTAGAAAAATCTATATATGACGTTATAACTTCAGATGTACCCTTAGAAGAAATTATACAGCAGTCAAGTTTGGTAGAAAATCTATACATAGCACCTGCAACAATGGAATTAGCTGGAGCAGAAGTTGAGATAATAAATAATACTCAGAGAGAAAAAATTCTATTAAATCAAATTAAGAAGTTAGATGGAAAATTCGATTTTGTATTTATTGATTGCCCGCCTTCGTTAGGGATACTAACTATTAATGCATTAACCAGTTCAAATTCTGTTTTTATACCAATTCAATGTGAATTTTATGCTTTGGAAGGCGTTGGTCAACTTATAAATACAATTGGTTTAGTAAAAAAGTCCTTAAATAAGAATATAGATATCGAGGGTGTTGTTATGACTATGTATGACAGCAGAACAAATTTGAGTAATGAAGTGCTTAAGGAAGTTGATAAATATTTCGGAGATAAGGTATATAAAACAACAATTCCTAGAAATATTAGGTTAGCTGAGGCTCCAAGTTTTGGACTACCTATAATGTTATATGATGATAAATGTAAAGGTGCAGAATCATATGCAAATTTGACAAAAGAATTTTTAAGTAGGCAATAAGGGGTAGGATATGAGTAAAAAATTTGGACTAGGGAAAGGGTTAAATGCTCTAATCCCTAATGATTATGAAGAAATAGCAGTGGAAAAAAGCAGTCAAAGTTTAATATCACTAAATGATATTAAAGCTAATAGAGAGCAGCCAAGAAAAAGTTTTGATAATGAAAAAATATTGGAGTTATCACAATCAATTAAAAATCATGGCATTATTCAACCTTTAATTTTAAAAAAGAAAGATGATTTTTATGTAATAATTGCAGGAGAAAGAAGATGGAGAGCCGCAAAATTAGCAGGTTTAAAAGAGGTTCCAGCAATTATAATGGATATCACAGATAGAGAGTTGCTAGAACTTTCTTTAATAGAAAATATCCAAAGAGAGGATTTAAATCCTATAGAAGAAGGAAAAGCTTTTAAAAAATTACTTGAGGATTTTAATTTAACTCAGGAATCTTTGAGTGAAACTCTATCCAAATCCAGAACATCTATAACGAATACTATGAGATTACTTAATTTAGATGATAGAGTTCAAGATTATATAATAGATGGTGTTATTAGTGAAGGTCATGGAAGAACTTTATTAGGAATTAAAGAAAAGGATATTCAATATGAACTTGCACAAAAGGTTATAGATGATAAAATATCTGTACGTGAACTAGAAAAAATAGTTAGAAATATTACGGATATTAAAAATGAAAAAAAATTAGAGGAAAAGATTAAAGATTTATCTATTTACTACAAAGATATTAGAGAAAAATTAGAAAACTACTTTGGAACTAAGGTCAATATTGAAAAAAAGAAGAATAAAGGTAAAATAGAAATAGAGTATTATTCTGAAGAAGATTTACAAAGAATATTAGATATAATTAATATGCAATAGACAGTTTCACGTGAAACATAATGAAAAGGAGAAAATGATGGAAAATATACTTAGTATTATAAATTCTTACGGAGCATATATATTTATGGGTATGGGAGTAGTAATAGTATTATTATTCATTCTAATAATGATATTATTTAGATCTCTTAATAAGGTTGAAAATAGGTATAGAAAATTAATGCGTGGAGCAAATAGTAAAAATATTGAAGAGCTAATAATGGGATATCTAGACAAAGTAGATAAAGCAAATGAAAAATCTCAAGAGGCATTTGATCTATGCAATAAAGTTGAAGAAAAAATGAAAAAGTCAATTCAAAAGGTTTCTGTTATAAGATATAAGGCGTTTGAAGATGTTGGAAGCGATTTGAGTTTCTCTGTAGCACTTTTAGATGAAAACAATGATGGTGTGATACTTACAGGAATATATGGAAGAAATGAAAGCACTACTTATGCAAAACCAATAGATAAAGGAATATCAAGATATGATTTATCAGAAGAAGAGATGAGTGTTTTAAATAAAGCAATTGGAACTGTTTAATACAAAAGTATAAAAACCTCCCTTAAAGAAATACTAGCTTTAAGGGAGGTTTTTTACATGAATATATACATAAGTGATGAACTAGAGTATCTAAGAAAAGATTTTATAAGTAAAGGATATAAATTAGTAAAAGATCCTTATAAAAGTGATGTAATATTAACCAATCTAAAAGAAACAAACTTAAGTAATATCAATAATAGAATGAGAAATTCAAATATAATAATAATAGATTCTGTAAGTAGGAATATAAAAGATATAGAGAATATATTAACAAACTACTATGGAAATGACTTGTATTAAATATATTCTATAAATTTTCTAAAACTTTAACGATGGAGTTATTTCTACCACCAATAGCTTTTATAGCAAAATGATAAATACCTTTAGATATAGTGTCAGCTAAAGTCATAACTGTGAAAAGTCTAGTATTTTGAAGAACCATAAATTCAAAATTTCCAGAAATATTAACAATACCAGTTATACTTAAATCTCCTACAGCCGGTAGGTCTTTATTAACAGCTAGGCCAGGAAACAACGGCTTTTGATCCAATATAACCTTACCTACATTCTGAAGATTGCCTAAACAAGCATCAATAGCAATGATATATGGATCATCATATAAAGAATTAATTTCATTAAGTGTTTGGTGAAGATTTTTTGCATGTACAGGATTCTCTAAATCTCCATAAAGTATAATATTTTTTCTGATTAAACATTTGAGTTTATAACCGACTAAAGGACCAAGAGAATCTCCAGTGGATCTATCAGTGCCAATGCATATAAAAACAATAGTTCTATTATCACTTATTATAGGTTTTAACTTTTCAAATAGATAATCTCTTATTTCAAATATAGTTTTTGGAGACGTAGCATCGCAAATTAATTTAGACATAAAAAAACCTCCTTTAAATGGAATTATTTCCATTTAAGGAGGTTTCTATACTTAAAGAATACCTTCTTCTTTAAATATAGCATAAAACACTACCATAAACATACAAAAGAACATACCTGAAACACCATTAGCTTTTAATCCAATAAATATGGCAGCTAATACTGCAACAGGATTTAATCCTAATGAAGTTGACATAACCTTAGGTTCAATAATTTGTCTTGTGATAAATACAATGACATACCAAATCAATAAACCTACGCTAACCAAATGATTTCCAATAAACAGATTATAAATAATTAATGGTATATAAATCATAGGCATTCCCAACACAGGTAACAGATCTAACAATGCACATAACATACTAAGGATAAGTGCATATTTAACTCTAAAGATAGTAAAGCCAATAAGAGTGATTACAAAAGACATCAAAATTAATAACATATATGAAATTCCATAAGTAATAAGTTTATGTCTTACCTTGGCAAAAATAACAAAAAAAGAATTGTTCTCTAAAGGTAATGAAGACATCAAATCTCTTGAGTCAGAGGTTGCAAATTTTTTTGTAAAGAAGTATGTTGTTAAAAGTGTAAAAATTATTATCATAAGCATGTAAGGAATATAAGAAGCAACTGATAAAACAAAAGTAACAACTGATGATCCAACTGAAACACTAATATTTACAATTTTACTTATAGACCCTGATGTAGCATCTTGAATAGAGCTAATTATAACTGGGTCTATATCTAGATTATAAAAGTAATCCTGAATTTCAGTAAACTTAGTCGCGATATCAGCAGGATTTTTGGATAAGTATTCCTGAACATTTTTTGTTAAATTTACAATTTGAGAAGATAATGATCCTATTAGTATAGTTATTGTTATAATAAGTATAGAGAAAAACAAAAGCGTTGTTATAATTGAAGCTAATGAATCCTTTAATTTAAAGCTCTTAATTAGATACTTAGTTGGTTTACGCAAAATCAAAGCAAATAAAGCAGCAAGCACAAATGGAACTGTATATGGCAAGGTTTTAAAGAAAATAATAAATCCCAATGTGTAAAGAATAAAAAAAAGTGCTAATTTGCTAATTTTATCTTCAAATTTTTTCATGATCATCTCCCCTTTAATAAAGTACTTATAAGCAATAAGCTTGTTCTACACATTATACCAAATATTTCATAATACATAAAGTCTAATTGATAAGTGAAGTATAAAAGATAGAATATTAAATTTTAGACTATACAAAAAAATTTTAATCAATAATATTAAAATATAACTTAAAAAAATAATGGATGTTTTGTATAATATAATATGAAAAAGCATGAAATAAGTTTTGTGTAAAACTAATGAAAGATAAGCACAAGTAAATAACTGGAGGAAGATTAAATGTATATATTAAACTCTTTTTTTTCGATAGATTTTGATAGTGAGAAGGTATATATAGGAAAATACCCTATTGATCTAGAAAAAATTCAAATTATAATAGGTAAAATTATTCAGATTATAATAATATTAATATTAATGGCAATAGCTATTAAAGTGGGTAATTATATTATAAATAGATTTGTGAAAAGACAGGCGATGAGTAGAGCAAGTTTTACATTAGATGAAAAGAAAGCAACTACTATTGGGGAAGTTTTAAAAAGTATATTAAGATATTCAGTTTACTTTTTTGGAGTAGCTGCAATTGTTGCAAATATATTTACTGGTATTTCATTAACTTTAGCATCTATTGGAGGGGTAGCTTTAGGGTTTGGAGCTCAAAATTTAGTTAAGGACTTGATAAACGGATTTTTTATATTATTTGAAGATCAATATGCTGTAGGAGATTATGTAACCATAGGTTCATTTTCTGGAACAGTTGAAACAATTGGTATTAGGACAACAGTACTAAAAGGATTTAGTGGAGATATTCATTTAATACCAAATGGAACAATACAGCAAGTAACAAATCATTCTAGAGGAGCAATGAAGGTAGAAGTTGATGTTGTTGTACCTTATAAAGAAAACTATGATAAAGTATCAAATATAATAAATAACGCATGTAAGAAAGTCGTTGAAGAAAATGAAAATGTTATAGATGAGCCTAAGGTATTAGGAATAGTTTCATTAGATAGTTCATCAATGACAATAAGAGTAAATGGAACAAGTAAGCCAATGGGACAATGGGAAATAGAAAGAACCTTGAAGAAGGAAATCAAAAAAGCATTAGAAGAAGGATCAATAGAAATACCATATCCTAGAACTGAAATGATAACAATTAAAAGTATTGATAACGAGTAAAGAGTGGGGGAATAAATAATGGAAGAATTTAATTTAGGTGATGTAGTATTAATGAAAAAACAACATCCTTGTGGAAGCTCTGAATGGGAAATAATAAGGCTAGGAGCAGATATAAAAATAAAATGTGTTGGATGTGGAAGGCTAGTAATGCTACCTAGAAATAAATTTCAAAAAGGGGTAAAAAAAATCGTAAATTCTACTAAAGAGGAAAAAAGCAAATAATTTACATAATAATGCTTGAAATAGATATATAAAAGTGATATACTAGTTTATTGTAAGTCCCTGCTATGTTTAGCATAGCCAATAGTCCGGAGGGAGGTGAAAAGAATGAGAAAATATGAAACTATATTTGTAATACACCCATCATTCGAAGAGGAGGCTGTTAAAGCTACAATCGAGAAGTTTAAAGGTGTTATTGAAAATGGTGGAGGAACTGTTGACAACGTAGATTTCTGGGGTAAGAGAAAACTTGCTTATGAAATAAAAAAAGTTAACGAAGGATTCTACACATTATTCAACTTCAGTGCTAACCCAGAATTACCAAGCGAGTTAGACAGAGTATTTAGAATAACAGACGGAATCATAAGACACATAATAGTTAAAGAAGAGAAATAAGGTGGTGTTTTGAATGAATAAAGTAGTTCTAATAGGCAGACTTACTAAAGATCCTGAGTTAAAGTTTACTCCAGGAAATGGTACTGCAGTAACCACTGTAACTCTAGCAGTTGATAAGTATAATTCTTCAACTGGACAAAGAGAAGCTGACTTTATCTCAGTAACAATATGGGGTAAACAAGCGGAATCTACGGCTAATTACATGAGCAAAGGAAGCTTAATGGCTATTAGCGGTAGAATACAAACTAGATCTTATGATGCTAAAGATGGAACCAAGAGATATGTTACAGAAGTTGTTGCTAATGAAGTAAGCTTCTTGAGCAAATCTAATTCTTCTTCAAATGGAAGAAACAATGGTTTCAACAATGGTTCTGAATATAATGCGCCACAAGATACATTCGGTGGTGGAATGAGCTTTGAAGAGGATATGACTCCTGTAGATGATGGAGACATTCCATTCTAAAATTTAGGTAAGGAGGGAAAATGATGAGCAGAGAAGTAAGAAAAGGCGGCAAGATGAGAAGACCAAAGAGAAAAGTTTGTGCTTTTTGTGTTGATAAAGCTGACTCTATAGATTATAAAGATATAAATAAGCTAAGAAAGTATGTTACTGAAAGAGGTAAGATATTACCAAGAAGAATTTCAGGTACATGCGCAAAACATCAAAGACAATTAACTGATGCTGTAAAGAGAGCTAGAAATATAGCTTTATTACCATTTACAACAGAGTAAACAAAAACCCCTGTATAAGGGGTTTTATTTTTTATTATGAGAATTTTAAAAAGGTATAGTTGAAATAGTATCAAAAAAAAACTAAAATAGATATACAGGGTATTGAACAATAAAGGGGGGAGCGGTCCTTGAAGAAAGATAATTTGAATATAATGGGTGACATAAAGTTAATTGAAGAAATGAAAGCTCAATTATTGTGTATAATAGGGGAATTTTATTTATTACTAACTAAGGGAAGTAATGTGGCTAAGGATGCAGTTTTAGAATGTATATCTTCAGCAATGATAATATTATATCTACTAGGAGAAAAGCTCGGATATTCATATATACAGATAGATGAAAATACAAAAGAAAAAATAAGAATTGGTATATTAGACGATGAAGAAGATAAATATGGAAGTTCATTAAATAAATTGCATAGCCATTTAAAAGATAGAGTATAATTTATAAATATAGAGTACTAAAAATTTATTTAAATGAATGCAAATTATTTATAGAAAACAATAGAGTAGCCTCAAAAACAGCCATAAAGGAGGCAATTAATGAAGGAAAGTATTAAAAAGTATGATAAATTAATTATACTGATCATATTACTGACATTGGCGTCTGTATTTTATATATCAGAGAAAATAGGATACTTATTTATAACTTTATTACTGATAGTAGTAGATGGCCTCTATAATATATATAAAAGTAATCAATTACAAAAGAGTTTTTCTACGAAAATAGATAACGTTAGTAAGTATTTAACTAATTCTATAGAAAAAAACATACAAAACAACATATATCCAGTAGCTATAATAAAAGATAATGGAGACATAATATGGAACAATAAAAAGTTTCATAAAGAATTAAATTCGGATAAAAATCCACATTATAATATTTTGAATATCATTAGAGGAGTAACTTTAGATAAACTAATTAAACAAGATACAAATATACCTCATAGAATAAATCTTAAAGGTAAGATTTATGATGTTTATGCACAGAAAATAGAATTTGTAGATGAGAAAGAATCATTTATAATATATTTTAATGATGTAACATATCTAAAAAGTAGCACTGCAACTAAAGAAAGTATCATGCTTATAGAAGTAGATAATTTAAGCGATGTAGTAAAATCTATGGAGGATGATAATGGACCGCTTTTAGTAGCAGAAGTTGAGAGAACCATAAATAACTATGCGTCCAACCTAGGAGCAATGATAAGGAAGTATGAATCAAATAAATATGTATTATCTGTATCAAATAAATTAATTGAGGAACAGATAAAGAAAAAATTTGATATCCTTGATGCAATAAGAGATATAGATATGGGAAATAAAATAGATGTTACATTAAGTATAGGAGTTGGAATAGGTGAAAATTCATCTGCAGAAAATCATAGTTATGCAGTAACAGCAAAAGAGCTTGCCCTAGGAAGAGGCGGAGACCAAGCGGTAGTAAAATGGAAAGAAAAAATATCATTTTTTGGTGGAAATACTAAAGAACTAGAGAAAAGAACTAGAGTTAGAGCAAGAGTAGTAGCAAGAGCTTTAAAAGACTTAGTATATGAAAGTTCTAAAATATATATAATGGGACATAAAAATCCGGATATGGATTGCTTTGGTTCAGCTTTGGGGTTATCATCAGCAATAAAGCAACTAGGTAAGGAATGTAAGATAATACTAGGAAATGATAATAGGAATATAGAGTTCTTTATGGAGGAAGTGAAGGGTCATAGTAAATACGATGACTTATTTATTTCAGCTCAAGAAGCCGTAGAGAAAATTGATAAAGAAACTTTAGTTATAATAGTTGACGTTCATAACAGTAATTATGTTCAAGATATAGAAACTGTAAATAAAGCACAAAAATTAGTTATA
The DNA here is from genome assembly GCF_022324845.1 of Clostridium sp. YIM B02506. Taxonomy (NCBI): domain Bacteria; kingdom Bacillati; phylum Bacillota; class Clostridia; order Eubacteriales; family Clostridiaceae; genus Clostridium; species Clostridium sp. YIM B02506. Next base: position 21,497 of record NZ_JAKGTG010000036.1, on the reverse strand, counting down.
ATTGATCACCATAGAAGAAGTCCAGATATGATAGAGGGGGCGCTCCTAAACTTTATAGAAATATATGCCTCTTCAACATCAGAATTGGTAACAGAAGTAGTTCAATATATGCTGGATAAACCTAAACTAGAAACTATAGAAGCAGAAGCTTTACTTGCAGGTATATTTATAGATACTAAAAACTTTATATTTAAAACAGGTGTAAGAACCTTTGAAGCTGCCTCATTCTTAAGAAGATTGGGAGCTGACACAATACACATTAAAAAACTCTTTTCTGATGATTTAGAGAATTATATAAAAAAAGCAGAAACTATTAAATCAGCAGAAGTTGAAAATAATATGGCTATTGCCACCTGTCCACCAGAAACCACAGAAATTGTATTAGCAGCCCAAGCTGCGGATGATCTTCTAAATATTACTGGTATTCAAGCGTCCTTTGTATTTGTTAAAATAGAAGGAGAAATTTATATTAGTGCAAGATCACTTGGTGATATAAATGTTCAGGTTATTTTAGAAGCTTTAGGTGGTGGTGGTCATATGACCATGGCAGGAGCTAAGTTAAGTGACTTAACAATAGCTCAAGCAAAAGAGAAATTGAAAAAAGCTATAAAAAACTACTTAAAGGAAGGTGAATAACATGAAAGTAATATTACTTCAAGATGTTAAAAAAGTTGGAAAGAAAGGTGAGGTTATTGAGGCGTCAGATGGATACGCTAGAAATTTTCTATTTCCTAGGAAATTAGCACAAGAAGCTACAGGCAATAACTTACACATTTTAAATACTCAAAAAGAAAATGAAAGAAAGAAAAAACTAGCTGAAATTGAAGCTGCTCAGAAATTAGCAGGTGAATTAAAGAATAAAGAAATAACAGTAAAAGCTAAAGCAGGGGAACAAGGGAGACTATTTGGAGCTATAACTAGTAAAGATGTTGCAGCACTTATTAAAGTTCAACACAAAGTTGAAATTGATAAGAAGAAAATATCTATGGATACAATTAAGATAGCTGGAACTTATGAAATAGAGTTAAAGCTTTATCCAGAAGTTACAACAAAAATGAAGGTTGTTATTGTTCCTGAAGCATAAGGAGGATAATATATTGAGAACAAAAAATGAAGCTAATGTATTACAAGAATTGATGAATAACGAGCTTTCTTTAGAATCACAAGTTAATGTACTATTTGATATATTAAAGAATGTATTAGATGAAGGAGCTATAAGAGCAAGAACCGTAAAATATAAGCTTCAAAAATACGTTAAATCTGACTCTATATATGAAAGGGTTTATGCATTAAATAAAATTGCATCAGATGGAAAAGGAATAAAAGTAGTTCCGGATTCCAAAAATATTCATGAAGTTATGGAAGAAGTTTTTGGCTGGGTATCTGAAGAACTAGCAAGAAAATATATTCAAAATAGAATAGAGTCTGATGTAGAACAGGCACTAATGGAAAGACAAGATAAATATATTGATGAAATGAGACTTGGAATAATACGCAAACAGAAAGGTCCTGAAAATGCAAAAACTCTTAAAAAATATGCAGATTTAGAAGTCCTTGATGCTAGAAAAACAAGCAAAAATATAATGAGTTTATTAAGACCTTCAGATTTTGATGAAATAGTTGGACAGGAGAGAGCTATTAAATCTCTATTATCCAAAATGGCTTCTCCATATCCTCAACATATAATTCTTTATGGACCTCCAGGGGTAGGTAAAACCACAGCTGCAAGAATAGCTCTTGAAGCCGTAAAAAAGATGAATTTTACACCTTTTGATGATGACTCAAAATTCGTTGAAGTAGATGGAACAACCGTAAGATGGGATCCAAGAGAAATAACTAATCCGTTATTAGGATCAGTTCACGATCCTATTTACCAAGGAAGTAAAAGAGACTTGGCTGAAATAGGAGTTCCAGAACCAAAGCCAGGTCTAGTAACTGAAGCTCATGGTGGAGTATTATTTATTGATGAAATTGGAGAATTAGATGATATTCTTCAAAATAAATTATTAAAAGTATTAGAAGATAAAAGAGTGGAGTTCTCATCTTCATATTATGATCCAGATGATGAAAATACACCTAAATATATAAAGTATCTTTTTGAAAATGGAGCGCCAGCAGATTTTGTATTAATAGGTGCTACAACAAGAGATCCGGGAGAAATAAACCCAGCATTAAGATCAAGATGTACAGAAGTATATTTTGAACCATTAGCAGTAAGTGATATAGAAGATATTATAAAAAATGCAGCTAAAAAACTTAATGTTATTCTAGAAGATGGTGTATCAGAATTAATAAGTAGATATACAATTGAAGGAAGAAAAGCAGTAAACATATTAGCAGATGCATATGGATATTCACTTTATAATAATAAAGAAGACATTCCAGAACAATCTACTATAACATTAAAAGATGTTGAAGAAGTATTAGCTATAGGAAGATTTATTCCTTATGAGAGATTAGATAAAAATACAGATAGTGAAGTTGGACATGTATATGGACTTGGAGTTTCAGGATTTTTAGGTTCAACTCTAGAAATAGAAGCTACAGTATATCCTGCAAAGGAAAAAGGGACAGGCTCAATAAGGTTCAATGAAACAGCAGGATCTATGGCTAAGGACTCTGTATTTAATGCTGCATCTGTTATAAGAAAAGTCACAAACAAAGATATTAAAGATTATAATATACATGTAAATGTAGTTGGTGGAGGAAATATAGATGGTCCATCAGCTGGAGTAGCTATTACAATGTGTATAATAAGTGCTTTAGAAGAAAAACCAATAAGACAAGATGTTGCAATTACAGGAGAAGTATCTTTAAGAGGTAAAGTTAAGCCTGTAGGAGGGATATTTGAAAAGATATACGGAGCAAGAAGAAAAGGAATTAATCTTGTTATCATACCTAAAGATAATGAAAAAGAGATTCCTGATGGCTTAAAAGATATTACCGTTAAAACAGTAAGCTCTGTAGAAGAGGTTATGAACATAATATTTGGTTAATACTAAAAAATAGAGGCATAGCCTCTATTTTTTATCGCATGTGAAAATATAGGTTAATTAATCCAAAGGTAATTTACTTTTGGGTGTAAAATTACTATAATCTTTTTATATAGGCATTAATATAGGGTGGTGAAGAGTATGGAAAACAGCATAATGAAGAGTTTGCCACAAAGCATTGAAGCTGAGCAATCTGTAATAGGGTCAATGATTATAGATAAAACAGCTATAGCTCAAGCAGCAGAAGGTTTAAAAGAAGAAGACTTTTATAGAGATTCACATAAAGTAATATTTAAAGCAATAATAAAAATGTTTCAAAAAGATATGGCTGTAGACTTAGTAACATTATTAGAGTACTTAAAATCTACTAGTCAACTTGAAAATGCAGGGGGAGCCACTTATGTTACTGAGATAAGCGGATCAGTTCCAACAACTGCAAATTTAAGTTCATACATAAAGATTGTTTCAGAAAAGTCTTTACTAAGAAGGCTTATAAGGGCGTCTACTGAGATTATTGAGTCTAGTTATAATGAGCAAGGTAATGTAGAAAAAGTATTAGATACTGCTGAGAAAAGAATATTTGATATATCTGAGAAAAGAAGCACTTCTGATTATGAAGCTCTAAGCGATGTTTTGGAAAGAAGTTTTCAACAAATAGAGAAGCTTTTTAATAATAAAGGCGATATAACTGGAGTAGGATCAGGCTTTATGGATTTAGATGCAAAAACATCAGGCTTTCAAAAAGGTGACATGGTTCTGATTGCGGCAAGACCATCAATGGGAAAAACTACGTTTGCACTAAATATAGCTGAGCATGCGGCTTTAAGAGAAGGAAAAAGTGTAGTTATATTTTCGCTGGAAATGTCTAAAGATCAGCTTGCATACAAATTACTTTGTTCAGAGGCAAATGTAGATATGCTTGCGCTTAGAACGGGAAACTTAGAAGACAAAGATTGGGATAGCATAGCTAGGGCTTCAGGACCATTATCAAAGGCTAAAATATATATTGACGATACAGCCGGCGTAACAGTAATGGAAATGAGAAGCAAGTGTAGAAGAATAAAAATAGAACACGGCATAGATCTAATAATGATAGACTATCTTCAGCTTATGTCGGGTTCAGGAAGTGAAAGTAGACAACAAGAAGTTTCTGAAATATCAAGAAGTATAAAAGCATTAGCTAAAGAAATGGAATGCCCTGTAATAGCCTTATCACAGCTATCACGTGCTCCGGAGCAAAGAGCAGACCATAGACCTATGTTATCTGACTTAAGAGAATCTGGGTCAATAGAGCAGGATGCTGACGTTGTTATGTTTTTATATAGAGATGAATACTATAACAAAGAAACAGAAGAAAAAAATGTAGGTGAATGTATAATAGCAAAGCAAAGAAATGGTCCTGTAGGAACGGTAAAGCTTGCATGGTTGGGACAATTTAGTAAATTTGGTAATTTAGACACTGTTCATAGGGATTAATGTTATATAATGAACTATCTTAAAAGCTATCACAATTATTTTGTGGTAGCTTTTTTTTCGATATATAAAAACCATTAAAACTATTTTAACTTCTGATTTGTAGAGGCTTTTTCTCAAGTTCCATTAAAATCCTTTTAGTAATTATGTTTAATAAGAAGTTAATCACTTTATTACTGTAGAAGCGTTCCTCAGCTTCATCAAAGTCATTTTGCTTGATTTATGTTTAATAAGAAGTTAAGTACTTAAATAGAAAAGTAGAAAAGTACTTAAATAGAAAAATAGATATCTAGTTATATATATAACTATATATAGCATTTATGCGGGTTACAGCTAGGTATGTAATAAATTTTTACCTATATGTATGAAATTATTACCTTAATAAACAAAAATGAAATTGTTTACTGTAAAATAATCTTGTAATAAAAATGAGTTGGAGGGGTTCATTGATGAAAAAAAGAAGAATATTAGCTTTAACACTAAGTACGTTAATGTTAGCTGGAGCTATTACAGCATGCGGTAAGAAGGATGACTCAAGTGCTGATGGCAAGAAGGATTTAAAATTAACAATTTACTGCGGATTAATGGAAGATCACATGGTAAAGGTTGTAGAAGAATTTAAAAAAGAAACAGGGGTTCAGGCTGAAGCTGTTAGAATGTCTTCTGGAGAAATTTTAGGAAGAATAAGAGCAGAAAAGGATAATCCAAAAGCATCAGTATGGTATGGGGGACCAGCAGATGCTTTTGTTCAGGCAAGTGAAGAAGGTTTACTTGAAAATTATATATCTAAAAATGCATCAGATATACCAGATAAATATAAGGATAAAGATGGAGCCTGGACAGGAATATATGTTGGATATTTAGGGTTTGCGTCTAACAAAAAATTATTAGATGAAAAGGGGGTTAAGGCACCAACTTCATGGAAAGATTTATTAAAACCAGAATTCAAGGGACAAGTATCTATAGCTAATCCTGGATCTTCAGGAACTGCTTATACAATGTTAGCAACAATGATACAGTTAATGGGCGAAGAAGAAGGATTAAAATATATGAAGGAGCTAAATGCTAATATTAAGTCTTATGAAAAATCTGGAACTGCTCCAGCTAGAATGGCTGGACAAGGTGAAGTAATGGTTGGGATATCATTTTTACATGATGGAATTAAATATAGAGAAGAAGGAATGAAGGATTTAGTATTAACAGCACCTGTAGAAGGTACCGGCTATGAGATAGGTTCAACAGCAATTCTTAAAGGTGGTCCAGACCAAGAGGCTGCTAAGATGTTTATAGATTACGTATTAACAAAAGAGGTTCAAGAGCTTGGAAAAACTGTAGGTTCCTATCAATTCTTAACAAATGAAAAAGCTGTAGCACCAGAGTTAGCAAATGAAATCAAAGACACAAAATTAATTGACTATGATTTAGATTGGGCAGGTAAAAATAGAAGTGTTTTAGTTGAAAAATGGAATCAAGCAATAAAATAAATTATTAATAGAGGGGTTTTATCCCCTCTATTATAAAATAATTTTATATAGGAGTGGTAAAAATGGGTTTTAGTTCGCGAAAAATTCGGATGAAACATGAAATAAATGATATGAAAAAGATTTGGAGAGATCCAATACTTTTAACAACTATAATATTTTTAATAATTACGTTATCAATATTTATAATATACCCATTATATTCGGTATTAAAAGTAAGCTTTATAGAAAATCAAGGGTTTTCTATGAATGCATATCTAAAGGTATTAAGAGATATTGATTTTAGAAAGACATTTTTAAACACATTATTATTAGGAACTACAGTGGGAATATTAGCAACATTAATAGGCTTCATATTTGCTTATGCAGATGCTTATATGCGTTCACACTTTAAAAGATTATTTAAAATAGTATCGATATTACCAGTAATATCACCACCGTTTGTATTAGCTTTATCAGCTATAATGTTATTTGGACAATTTGGATTAGTGACAAGGCAACTCCTTGGTATAACTAATTTTAATATATACGGATTTAAGGGAGTAGTTATGGTTCAAACCATGACATTTTTTCCAGTGGCTTATCTTTTACTTATAGGATTATTAAATAGAATAGACCCCTCTTTAGAAGAAGCAGCAAGAAATATGGGAGCCTCTAGATGGAAAACCTTTAGGACAGTTACGCTACCACTTATGCTTCCAGGACTTGCAAATGCGTTTTTATTAACTTTTATAGAAGTTGTTGCAGACTTTTCTAATCCTATGGTTATAGGAGGAAACTTTTCAACCTTAGCAACAAAAATATATATGCAGGCAATAGGAAATTATGATATGGCAGGAGGAGCAGCTATAGCGGTAGTATTACTTTGTTTATCTATTTTATTGTTTGTAGTTGAAAAATTCTGGCTAGAGAAAAAGTCCTACGTTACAGTAACAGGTAAGGCATCAAGAGAGAGAGATTTAATTAAAGAAAATCATATAGTATGGCCGATAGATATATTTTGTTTATTAGTTTCTATATTTGTATTTTCATTTTACTTATTAATACCATTAGGTGGCTTTTTTAAGGTAATGGGAATAGATTATTCATTTACATTAAATCATTTTAAATATGTATTTGATTTAGGAATGAAGTCGCTTAAAGATACAACAATTCTATCTTTATGGGCTACCCCTATAACAGGTATATTAGGGATGGTTATAGCATTCCTTATAGTAAGAAAGAAATTCTGGGGAAAAGGTTTTATAGAATTTACATCCTTACTAGCTATGGCTGTACCAGGAACTGTTTTAGGACTAGGTTATATAAGTGCATATAATACTAAGCCCCTTATATTAACGGGGACAGCTTTAATAATAGTAATAGCATTTATAGTTAGAAGTATTCCTGTAGGTGTAAGATCAGGAGTAACTGCACTTCAGCAGATAGATCCTGCAATAGAGGAAGCGGCTCAAGACTTAGGAGCTAGTACAACTAAAGTATTTACTTCAGTTACTTTACCATTAATAAAATCTGCATTTTTTAGTGGGTTAGTATATACATTTGTTAGGAGCATGACAGCTGTAAGTGCGGTTATATTTTTAGTAACTCCTAAATATCAATTGCTTACAGCATCTATATTATCTCAGGTTGATAATGGTAGATTTGGAGTTGCATCGGCATTTTCAACAATATTAATAATTATAGTTTATGCAGCAATAGCTATAATGTATTTTGTTTTAGGTAAGTTTGGAGTAAGTAAAACAGAAAGTAATATTATATAACTAATAGGGGTGAGAGATATGCAAAGAAGTAAAGGTGTAAATATAAAAGATATAACTAAGATATATATAACTCATGAAAGAAAATCAGAATTTAAGGCCGTAGATAATGTCTCTGTAGATATAAATGCAGGAGAGTTTGTTACTCTTTTAGGTCCTTCTGGATGTGGAAAAACCACTATACTTAGAATGATAGCTGGGTTTGAAGTGCCAACAGATGGAGAAATATATCTAGGTGGTGATGTTATAAATGATTTAACTCCAGATAAAAGGGACACAGCCATGGTATTCCAAAGCTATGCTTTATTTCCTCATTTAAATATATATGATAATGTAGCATATGGATTAAAATTAAAAAAGATATCAAAAGAGGAAATAAAAAACAGAGTAAATGATATAATAAATTTAGTAGGGCTTGAAGGGATGGAACTAAGATATCCAAACCAACTGTCAGGTGGACAACAGCAAAGGGTAGCTTTAGCTAGAGCTTTAGTTATGGAGCCAGGAGTACTACTATTTGATGAACCTTTATCAAACCTTGATGCTAAATTAAGGGTATATATGAGAACAGAGATAAGAAAGATACAGAAAAAAGTTAAAATTACAGCTATATATGTAACTCATGATCAATCAGAAGCTATGAGTTTATCAGATAGAATAATAATAATGAATAAGGGTGTTATTGAACAAGTAGGAACACCTAAGGAGATATATTATAAACCAGCATCAGAGTTTGTTGCAGACTTTATAGGTGCGGCTAATTTTTTAAATGGAAAAATATTAGAGAAAAAAGACGAAAAAATTAAGCTTGATATAGAGGGAAATATATTAGAATTAAAATATAATGGTAGCAAAGAAGTCGGGGATATATGTAAAATTATTTTAAGACCTGAAGCTATAAAAATTGGTCATAAGGGTAAAATATCTGGGAATATAGTAGATTCTACATTTATGGGAGCATTCCAAGATTATAGAGTTAAAGTTGGAGAAAAAGTAGTAATGGTAGAAGATAATAATCCTCAAGGTAAGGATGTATTTGAGGTAGGACAAGATATAATGTTAGACTTTATATCTGACAACGTTCATATTCTTTAGAAATATTAAATATAATAAAAGACAATAATCAAGAGGGGTTGAGGTGATAATGTCAACTATTGAGATCATTTTAAGATTAAGCTTAGCCATATTAATAGGAGGAGCTATAGGATATGAGAGAGCTTTTAGAAATAGCCCTGCGGGATTTAGGACACATATTCTTGTGTGCGTAGGTGCGGCTATAATATCATTAATTCAGATTAATATGGCAAATGAGGCTATTAAAATGATTTCTGATAGACCTGAGCTAGCTCAGGTAATAAAAGTAGATTACGGTAGATTAGGAGCTCAAGTGATAAGTGGGGTAGGATTTTTAGGTGCAGGTACAATACTCCATACAAAAGGTTCTATAAAAGGGTTAACTACGGCGGCTACTCTTTGGGTTGTTGCGTGTGTAGGTTTAGCTATAGGAATGGGGTATTATGAAATAAGTATATTTTCAGGGGTAGCTATAGTTTTAATACTCGTAATTCTTAAGAGATTTCAAAATAAATTTATATCTCAAGCAGGAGTTACCAAGATAGAGATACATTTTCTTGATAAAAAAAAGCTCCTACAATTTCTGGAGGAATACTTCAATTACAAAAATATTCTTATAAAAAATATAGAGTTTTCTATAAATGAAGAAGAGGATACTTACTTTCAAAATGAAAAGCTCCATACATGCTTATATACGATTAAATTGCCTAAATATATGGATGGTACTAGAATTCTAAATGAAATAATTTTAAATGATAATATAATAAAAGCTAGTGAAATAGAGGAATAAGATAAACGACGGACAAGAGTCTGTCGTTTATTGGTATTGAAATAATATATATGCAGGGAGAGTATACGCTGTGAAAAATCAAACTTTTAGAAAAAAACTACAGACTACTTTTTTAATTGTTGGGGTAATTCCATTATTGATACTTGCTATATATAATTTTATATTTGAAGTAAGATATTCAACTAAAAGTATAGAAAAGTATACTGAAAGTAATATAAAGTTAACAGCAAATTTATTAGATGATAATATGAATAATTTCTTTAATATAGTAAATTTTATAGCACAAAATGAAGAAGTAAGAAAAATAGCAAATAAAAACGATGAATACGTTGACAGGAATGAAAGGTTTGAAGATACACAAAAAATGTATACTATAATAAATGGTATAACAGCTGCACAAGCTTTGAAAATACCCATACATATAGTTAATAAAAATGGTATGAGTAGATTTTCTACAACTAATTATTATAAACCTATATATAGTGATGAAAGAGGAAACTTTTTTGATACATTAGCTAAAAATGAAGGGAAGGTAGTCAAACAGATACATAGAAGAGTAGATGGTGAAAATGCTCAGGATATAGTAATGGTAATAGGAGAGGCTATAAAAAATAAGGATAGTGGAGAAATAATAGGGTATGTTGTAGCAGATATCTATGATAGTTATTACGATAATATATTAAATAATATATATTTTGTAGAGAATAGTAATATTTATTTATTAGATGAAAAGGGTTATATAGTAACTGATAAATTACTTAAAAATCAAACAGGATTTAGATTTAATGAAGAGTATTTAAAAAAAATGAATAAAGAAAATGGGGATCTAAGTATTAATATAAATAATGAAAAATATAAGGCATACTATACTACTTCTAAAAGCAATAATGTAAAAGTTATTCAAACTATACCATCTAATTATTTCTTTACAGAAGCCTTTAAGAATATTGAAATATTTATGATTATAATTTTATTCGTTGCAATAATTGGTTATGTTTTATCAAGAATACTTTCTAATAAGATATCTAAACCAATTCATGAGATATCATTACAGATGAAGGAAGTTGAATTAGGAAATAGAGATGTTTATGTAGATTTTAATAGTAATGACGAAACAGGCCTATTAGTAAAAAGATTTAATAATATGATAAAAGAGATAAATAGATTAATAGAAGAGGATTATAAAAAACAAATATTAATTCAGCAAACAGAGTTTAAAGCTTTAAAGGCTCAAATAAACCCTCATTTCCTCTATAATGCACTAAATTCTATAAGTTGGATGGCTAGATTAGGATTAAACAATGAAGTAGAAGATATGACTAATGCACTTAGTAAGTTTTTTAGATATAGTATAAGCAATACTGGGGAAATAGTTGACGTTAAGCAAGAGATAGAGCAGATAAACAATTATTTAAAGATACAAAAAAATAGATACAGAGATAAACTTAGCATATCAATAGAAGTAAGTGAGGAAATCTTAAATCTAAAAATGTTAAAATTAATACTGCAGCCTCTAGTAGAGAATGCAATAATACATGGGCTTGAACCTAAGATAGATTCAGGTAAATTAATAATAAAAGGTTTTATTAAAGATAACCTATTAATATTTAAAATAATTGATGACGGAATAGGCTTTGGACAAAGTAAACATAATGGAGAAGGAATTGGGATAAGTAATGTAAACAAGAGAATAAAAATTTATTATGGCAAGGATTATGGAGTAACCTATAGTAATATAAATGGATTAACAGAGGCATTAATAATAATTCCTAAAGACGGTGGTGTTAATAATGATAAAAACCCTAATAGTTGATGATGAGTATTATGCAAGAGAAGGGATGAAAAGAACAATACCTTGGAATAACCTGGAATGTGAAATGTGTGGGGAAGCAGATAATGCCTTAAAAGCCATTGAGGTAGCAAAAGTATATAAGCCAGAGTTAATTATAACGGATATAAACATGCCTGGGATAGATGGAATCTCTATGTCCCAGGAAATAAAAAAATATTTACCAAGTAGTAAATTTATTATAATTACTGGGTATGATGATTTTCAATATGCTAGAAGAGCTATTAAAATGAATGCATTAGATTTTATTTTAAAACCTATAGATTATGAAGAACTTATAAATGCAATAAAAAACGCAGTAGAAGTAATTAAGGAAGAAAAAAGTAATAGTATAATATCTAGAGAAAAGATGCTGCTTGAGATAATAAGAGGACAAAGAAAAATTAATGAGATCTATAATTTTTGGGATAATCAAGATGAAGTGAAAATTTCATTGATAGAAAATGACTATTATGATTATTATGCTAAGAGTTTGCAGAGTAATGTTAATTACAGTATTATAGATCATTTAAAAAATAGATTAAAAGATATATTTAAAGAAAAAGGCTATGTAATAGAGGCACATCAACATAGGATTGTAGTTATATTTAAAAAGACAGACATTGATTTAGAAAATAGTATATTAAGTTTAAAATATGAAACAGAAAATAAATATAAAACTGTTATTTCTGTAGCTCTAACTCAATATGATAAGGTGGAAAATATAAAAGGCTTATATGATAAAAGTAAAGAACTGCTTGATAATAGATTTAATCTCAATAAAAGATTGATAATTAAAAATAAGCTACAGGCAAATAAGAGCTTTGATAGAAAAATAGCTTCACAAATAATAGAGGACATAGTTCTATCAGTTAATGCCAAAAAGAAAGATAAAGTAATATTATATGTTGATAAACTCTCAGCATATTTCAAAGATATAAACTTAAATAAAGCCACTGTAATAAATATGGTTATGCAAATAATTATTTCGTTTAAAGAAGAAATGGAAAATTATAAGATAGATATAAATATAGAAGAAAAATCGGATATTTATAACAGTAAATACCTAGAGGATATAATAAAGTTTTTAAAAAGTTATTTACTAGAGGTTATAGAGAAGTTAAGAGAAAAAAGTTCTAAGCTTGAGGATACATCTATGGAGAAAGCACTTATATATATACAAAAAAATTATAATAAAAATATATCTTTAGGAATTGTTGCAAAAGAGGTGTATTTAAATGAAAGTTATTTAAGTAGAAGTTTTAAAAAGTATAAAGGGATGAGTTTTACAGAATATATAACAAAACTAAGAATGAAAAAGGCAATTGAATTGATGAAGACAGGAAAGAGCATCAATGAAATAGCAAGTGAAGTAGGATATACTGATTATAGAAACTTTTCTTTAAATTTTAAAAAGTATACAGGCTATATTCCAAGGGAATACTTAAAAAAGAGTGACTAAAAAATTTAATCACTCTTTTTTAGGTTCTTTTGTAAACTTAAAGCTAATTCACCTTTTTCTAAAGTATAACGAATAGTTTCAATTTTTATATCAGGCACATAGAACATTCTTCTGGTTTCACCATAATATCTCTCATTAAAAAGAGTATCGGTTGATGTTGTATCAGCTTCCGCTCTCTTTATAGCGATAACTAAAAAGTTATTTTCGTAAGTAATAGTTAAATCTTGCTTATCCACACCAGGAATATCAGCATAAACAATAAATTCTTTAGAGGTTTCTAAAACATGAGTCTTAAAGTTTTTTTCATTTTCTAAGATTTTAAAATCTTCATTAAGGTAAACTTTTTCCCATAATACATCAAAAAACTCTCTAGATGTCATTGAATAAGTAGACTTTGTAGAAAGTAGATCTCTCATAAATGAAGCCTCCTTTCCTATTACAACTTTATTTTATGGATGTAATTAAATCATGATACTGTAATGTTATTGGAGTAGTATATAAAACTTAAAACAAGAGCATAATATTAGTAATAAAAGTTTTTAATAAATCTATTGACAGATATAGAAATATAAAATATACTATATTTAAAGATAGTGATAATCATTATCAAGTAAATAATTATTCTTGAATTTAGAACTGGCAAACACACATATTAGTAACAAAGTAAAACTCCTCTTAATATTACTTTTGTTAGGAAAAACCTAGGTACTGGGCATACCTAGGTTTTTTGTTTTATAAAAGTTTAAAAAGTAAGTTCAATAAAATTTATAATAAAAGTTTAAAAATAATATAAAAGAAGTGATTGACAAGAATATAATCATAAGATATACTATATTTATAGCAAGTGATAATCATTATCAGGGCAAGGAGTGATTATCACTGAATTTAGAACTGACAAGCACACATATTAGTAATAAAGTAAAACTCCTCTTAATATTACTTTTGTTAGAAGAATCTAGGTACTGGGCATACCTAGATTTTTTTGCATATACAAATATGTTTAGGAAAAACTATTAGAGAATTAAATTAAAGGAGTGATATGTTTGGCTAAGAATAGAAGTGTTAATCCAGAAAATCAATCGTTAAAAGATAAAAGTGAACAATCAGCTAATGCCATTAATGGGTTTAATAATAATGGAAATGCAGGAAAACAAGCAGGAAGAATAAATACTAAAGGGAAAAAATAGAGTTTATAAAAGGATATCTTAAAGTTAAGATATCCTTTTGAAGGTTATATACGTGATATACCACTTTCTATAGCAGCTTTTTTTACGGCTTCTGCAACTTTATTTTGAACTGTTTTATCGAAAGATTTTGGGATAATATAATCCTCATTCAGTTCATCTTCTGAAATAGCATTAGCTATAGCATAAGCAGCGGCAACTTTCATTTCTTCATTTATATCTTTTGCTCTAACATCAAGAGCGCCTCTAAATATCCCTGGAAAAGCTAATACGTTATTTACTTGATTAGGGAAGTCAGAACGACCAGTACCTATTACTCTTGCGCCAGCTTCTTTAGCGTCTTCTGGGAAAATTTCTGGTATAGGGTTTGCCATAGCAAAAATGATAGAATCTTTTGCCATAGATTTAACCATATCTTTAGAAACTGAATTTGGAGCAGAAACACCTATAAATACATCAGAGTTTTTAATAACATCCTCCAAAGATCCTGACTCATTATTAGGATTTGTTATTTGAGCTAATTCTTCTACAGATGAGTTTTTGAAAGTCATATTTCTATGTATAGCCCCATCTCTATTACAAACAATAATGTTTTTAACACCAGAAGAAAGTAATAATTTACATATAGCAGTTCCAGCTGCACCAGCGCCATTCATTACTATTTTTAAATCCTTAAGATCTTTTTTTACTATTTTTAAAGCATTTAATAAACCAGCTAAGGTAACTATAGCAGTTCCATGTTGGTCGTCATGAAATACTGGAATATCTAACTTTTCTTTTAATCTCTTTTCAATTTCAAAACATCTTGGAGCAGAAATATCTTCTAAATTTATTCCTCCTAATGAAGGGGATATTCGTACAATTGTATCTACTATTTCATCAACATTTTTTGTATCTAAAACTAATGGAAAAGCATCTACATTTCCAAATTCTTTGAATAGGATACTTTTACCTTCCATAACAGGTAAGGAAGCTAAAGGTCCTATATCACCTAATCCTAAAACTGCAGTGCCGTCTGAGATTACAGCAATAGTGTTCCACTTTCTAGTATATTCATAAGCAGTAGATGGATCTTTATGTATCTCTTTACATGGTTCAGCGACACCAGGAGTATAAGCTAAACTTAAGTCCTTAGAGTTTTCTATTTTTACTCTTGAGATTATTTCAAGTTTACCTTTTTTTTCTTTATGAAATTTTAAAGACTCTTCATATATGTTCATAAAACACCTCTTCGACATATTTATTATTTAAGTATATTATAAACAAAATTATCGTTATTTCAAAAGATAATTATAATAAATAGTGGTTGAAGCTATATATACTTTATTATTTATATAGCAAAAGCCTATAGTTTCACGAATTTTTATAAACATATGAATATAAATATTCGCTAATTTATTGACCTTAAGAATTTACTTTGATAGTATTGTATAGGGGACAAGTTTAATACTTATAAATTTTTCCCAATAGTGAATACTAAGATAAAACTCTCTACTTTACTTAGGAGTTTTATGATTAAAGACATATTTTAAATAGATGAAATAAAGCTAATATTATATATTAGTACATTTAAGGAGGAAATTTATATGTCAGCATTTGTTGTATTAGGTGCTCAATGGGGAGACGAAGGAAAAGGTAAAATGACAGATTACCTAGCAGAAGAAGCAGATGTAGTAGTTAGATTCCAAGGAGGAAACAACGCAGGACATACAGTAGAAGTTGAGGATAGACAATATAAACTTCGTTTGATTCCATCAGGTATATTACACGATGATAAGTTGAATGTAATAGGTAATGGTGTTGTTGTAGATCCTATAGCTCTATTTGAAGAGATAGATTATCTTGAGAGAGAAGGAGTTAAGGTTACTCCAAAGAAACTTATAATAAGTGATAGAGCTCATGTTATAATGCCATATCATAAAGTTTTAGATAAATTAAAAGAAAAATCAAGAGGAAAAAATGACATAGGTACAACTGGTAGAGGTATAGGACCATGTTATACAGATAAGTTTGAAAGATGCGGAATAAGAATATGCGATCTTATGAGCGAAACCTTATTTAAAGATAAATTACAACAAAATATAGAAGCTAAGAATCCTTATATAACTAAGGTTTTAGGTGGAGAAGAATTAAGTTTTGAAGAAATAGCTTCAGAATATTTAAGTGTTGCAGAAAGACTAAGACCATACGTACAAGATACATCAGTTAGAGTTTATAATGAGATAAAGGCTGACAAAAATGTTTTATTTGAAGGTGCTCAAGGAATGTTACTTGATATAGATTATGGTACATATCCATATGTTACATCATCAAATACTACAGCTTGTGGAGTTGCTAGTGGTGTTGGTATTGGACCTAATATGGTAACTAATGCAGTAGGGATTGCAAAAGCATATACAACAAGAGTTGGTAAAGGACCATTCCCAACAGAATTAGATAATGAAATAGGAGAATGGATAAGAGAAAAAGGCCATGAGTATGGAGTTAATACTGGAAGATCAAGAAGATGCGGATGGTTAGATCTTGTAATATTAAAAACAACTGTAAGGGTATCTGGATTAACTTCTCTTTGTATAACAAAGATAGACACTTTAGCAGGACTTGAAAAAATAAAAATGTGTGTAGGATATAAATTTGAAGATAAAGTAATAGATTATTTCCCAGCATCTTTAGAAGATTTAGCTAAGTGTGAACCTATATACGAAGAATTTGATGGATGGGGTGATTCTGTAGCTGATGCAAGAAGTTATGAAGAATTACCAGAAAATGCAAAGGTATATTTAAAAAGAATAGAAGAAGCTACAGGAACTAAGGTTTCTATAGTTGGAGTAGGTCCAAAGAGAGATCAAACTATAAGAGTAGGCGAAATCTAATTAATTAGCTGTATAAAGCAAAGGAAAATTGCTTTATACAGCTAATTTTATTTTATGATTTATCTAAATCAATTTCTCTATTTTCCCATATAATTTTTAATATAGCATAAATAGGAACCACTAAAAATGCTCCAGGTATGCCAAAGAGAGTAGCAGCGCCTATAACTAGAAATATGTCTGTAAGTGGGTGAATCTTCATAGCTCTAGACATAATTAATGGAACTACGAATCTGCCCTTTATAGTTTGAGCTATCATAAAAACAATAGTTAATTTAATAATCATTGGAATGCCTAGAGTAAGAGCAATTATATAGGGAATTATCATGGAAATAAAGAATCCCAAAAATGGTATAAAAGCTAAAATAAATGTTGATATAGCAAATATTAATTTCCCAGGAAAATTTAAAATCCAGTAACCTATAAAAACTAATACTGCAAGGCAAAATGCAACAGATGCCTGACCTGTTATGTAATTAAATAAAGCATCATCAGCTTTATTTATAATTGTTTCAGCTCTTGAATGATTTTTTATAAATGGAAGATTACTTAAAGATTTTTTGAGTTTTTTATCATCTTTTAAAAGATGATAGGTTATTAATAAAAATAAGATTACATTAGCAAATAGATTCCAACCAAAGTCAAGTACAATCTTGAATATACTTCCTATCTTATATATATAATTTTGGCTTTGCTGAAGTAAAGAGGATTTTATATTATCAATATCTATGTAGTTCTCCAACCAAGCATTAATATCATTAAATTTAGTTAAATCAAAGTTTTTAATGGAGTAACTTACTCTATCTATAAGTAAATAAACTTGATTTACAAGGCTTCTTGATATTGATGATACTAATAATGCAAATACTAAACATGATATAAGTAGTGATAGAAAAATTGAAAACCTTATTTTAAAACCTTTTTTCAAAAATATATTTCTTAGTGGTCTTATTAAATAATATAAAAAAGCGCCTATGACTATAGGTAGAAATATAGCTATTAAGAGTTTCTTTATTAAAATAATTAATAAGGGAGTTTTAGAGAATAATATTATTAATAAAAGTACTAAGTTATAGATTAATAAATTAATTAGTATGTTTTTTTTATTCATAGTATTGCTCCTTTTAATGTTGTCTTTAGTTAGTATTTACAATAGTTTAGGCAAATATGTTTGTTACAAGTTAAATCCGACCATTTTACTTGACTTTCTTTTAACAAAGATATATAATTTCTTTATGTTAAATAAAATGATAAAAGTGAGGGTGGTATATTATGGTAACTAAAGACATGACAATAGGTCAAGTAGTAAGGGAAAATCCAGATAAAGTAGATGTACTTATGAGTTTTGGAATGGGTTGTGTAGGATGCCCATCAGCTCAAGCAGAAACTTTAGAAGAAGCGGCTATGGTACATGGATTAAATGTTGAAAATTTATTAGAAGCATTAAATAAATAGACATAATTAAAGGCTAACAAGTTAAACTTGTTAAGCCTTTTTGTTTATTGAAATAGGTTTAAGGGAGATCGTTATGGGGAGAGTTTTTGAAAAACAATATGAAATAAATTATTATAATTTAGATAATAGTTTAAAATGTAAAATAACTTCTATATTAGATTTTTTCTGTGATATAGGTATGCAGCAATCAGAAGAGCTTGGTGTAGGGGTGGATTCCTTAACTGGAAGAAACTTAACATGGGTATTTTATAAATACAATATAAATATGAAAAGATACCCTAGATATGGGGAAAAAATAAAAATAATAACAGATCCAATAGGCTTTAAAAAGTTTTATGCCTTTAGAGATTATACAATATTAGATGAAGCCGATAAGATTATAGGTGAAGGAAAGAGCCTTTTCTTTCTAATAGATTTAGCTAAAAGAAGACCTGCTAGAATACCAAGGGACTTGTATGAAGCTTATGGATGTGCGGATGAAATAAAGGATAATCCAACAATAGTAGATCCAGAAAAACTGGAAGAAGATCAATATTTTAGAGAGTTTTATGTAAGACGTAGTGATATAGATTCTAACAAACATGTAAATAACACTAAGTATGTTGAATGGGCTCTAGAGGTTATTCCAGATGAGATAGTTGATGAATATGAATTAGATAATATTAGTATTATATATTCTAAAGAAATCACTTATGGACATATGGTAAAAACTAAATGTTCAGTTCATAATGAAGAAAATGGAGTAATAAAAATTCGTCATTTAATTCAAGATGATGAGGGAAGAGATATTACTCTTATAAATACTTTTTGGAGAAAAAACTAGCAAAAGAATTTAATCTTTTGCTAGTTTTTTAATGCAGTTGCAACTGTATAGGCTGAGCTCCAAGCCCATTGTAAATTAAATCCGCCGCAATCTCCATGAACATCTAAAATTTCTCCAGTAAAATATAAATTATCAATAATTTTAGACTCTAAAGTTGAACTATTAACTTCAGAAGTATTTATTCCACCTGACGTAACTTGAGCATTGTTAAATCCATTTGTCCCAACGCAAGAAAATTGCCACTTTTTCATTAGAGAAATAATATTTGATTTTTCTGACCAAGTTAAATCATAGACTGGTTTATGTAAATCATTTATTTTAGCTTCTTTTAGGAATATAGGAATTAATTTTTTATTCAGAACGCCTATGAGAGAATCTATAACTTTCCTATGAGAAAACATACTAAAATGACCATATATAAAATTTTCAATATCTTCTTTAGATTTATTAGGAAATAAATCTACAACTACGCTAACTTTCTTATCATTCTCTAAGGATTTAGATGCAATATGAGAAAGCTGAAGGATCGGTGGACCAGAGATGCCGTAATCAGTAAAAAGTACCTCTCCAAAATCACTTCTTATGACAATATCATCAACTAAAATTGAAGCAAGAGCATCAAACTTAATGCCAGACAAAGCTTTTAAGCTAGGATAGTTAAGCTTTAATTGTACTATAGCAGGAAGCGGTTTTATTATGCTATGGCCTAATTCTTTAGCAAGTTTATAACCAGAACCATCTGAGCCTGTTTTTTCAGCAGATTTTCCTCCGCAAGATAAAATAAGTTTATCACAAGAAAACTCACTCAAATCAGCATTATCTGTGGATAAAATAAATTTTTTGCGTTTGTGGATAGATTTAATTTTACAGGAGTTATACACAGGGATTTTTCTATCCTCTAAAGCTAAACGAAAAATATCCACAACGGAAGAAGCCTGAAGAGACTGAGGATAAAGTTTACCTTTTTCTAATTCAACAATAGGTAATCCTAAAAATGAAAAAAAGTTTAAGGTATCTTCTACAGAAAATTTATTTAAAGCTTCAATAAAAAAATTCTCAGTATCACTGTAATAACCTGAAAAGGGGTAATCTATATTATTATTTGATATATTACACCTACCATTACCAGTAGTTAAAATCTTTTTTCCGACTCTGTCTGTACCTTCAACAATTGCTACATCTAACCCAAAATCTTTTAAAAGTATTGCACTCATTAATCCTGATGCACCACCACCAACTACGAGTATATTATGATGAATCATTAGGAAACCTCCTTCACTATATTGGAATAAATAAATTGTATCATTATTGAAATAATATAACTAGAGTTTATATTTATAATAAATTTTATATAAATAAAATTAATGGTAGTATATATTAATAAATAACGAAATTTATTATAATAAAATTATAGAATTAGAAAAAAGGAGATTTTTTTATGAAAGCTACAGAATTATTAAAATATAAAAATTGGGTTGTAATAGGTGACACATTAAATAAAGATAAGTATGCTAGTAAAATACTGAGCAAGTTAATTTCAAGAGGGTATAATACTGAAGGTGTCCATCCTAAAGGTGGAGAAAATATTTATAAAACATTGGGAGAAGTACCATATAAAATTGATGTTATAGACTTATGTATAAACCCTCTAAGTGGAATAAAATTTATAGAAGAAGCAAAAGCTTTAGGTATAAAATATATACTAATACAACCAGGAGCAGAAAGTAGAGAAATCTTAAGCTACTGCAAAGATAATGATATTATAGCTATTGAAGGCTGTGCATTAGTAGCTCTTGGCTAAGAAAAGGAGAAAGTCTAATGGATAATAATAAAAACAGAAAAAAAGATAGAGAAAAGTCTAATGCAGAATTAAGAAAAATGAATCCTAAAAATGGTGCTGAGATTGGAGTAATAGATGGAGAAAAGATAGGTCATTACGCGAATTCTAAAGATCATAGTAAATAATATAAAAAGGCTATCAAAAAATGATAGCTTTTTTAAAAGTTTTATTAGAATTATGTTTATAATTAAGATAAAATCAATATTTAAGGCAGTATTTAAAAAAAAATAAAAAAAGTGTTGACACTATTATCAATTTTAGGTATCATATTCATTGTCGGGTCGCAAGATAAGGCGACAATAGATTAAATAATTATGGCCCCTTGGTCAAGCGGTCAAGACACCACCCTTTCACGGTGGTAACAGGGGTTCGATTCCCCTAGGGGTCACCATTTTTATTTGGGCGCATAGCTCAGCTGGGAGAGCACCTGCCTTACAAGCAGGGGGTCACAGGTTCGATCCCTG
>NZ_JAKGTG010000035.1:0-49178 GCF_022324845.1 Clostridium sp. YIM B02506 | reverse complement strand
TACGACACCTCCTATGATTTATTTGTTTTGCGATTGTCAGTCGCTTTCATTTTATCATAGGAGTTTTTTTCTGCTCAGAGCTACAGCCTTTTTGTCCACCGGCATAGCCGGAGGTTTTCTAGACAATAAAATGAGTACCCTTTACGGATACTCATTTGTTAAATTAAATCTTTAATTGTTGTATTTTCTAACTTTTCAGATATGTAATCTCTAATATCTCTAAAAACCTTAACTAGATTTTGATTTTGCTCAATTGGTGAATTTTCATAAAAATATTCACTTACTGATTCTACTGGAGCTAAGGCCCCATCCATAAGTCTTATAATTTCAGCTAATGTTATTTCTTCTGGTGCTTTTGAAAGTTTATATCCTCCACTTATTCCTCTAACTGCTCTTACGTACCCAGTACCTTTAAGTAAAGACAATATCTGTTCCAAATATCTTTTAGGTATATCATTTTCTTCTGATATTTCAGATGCATTTACAAGTTTAATATTGTAGTTTCTTCCTAAGTGAATTAATGCCAAACACGCATATTCACCTTTTCTAGATAGCTTCAAATTTATTACCTCTTATCATAAATTATTGTAAACTTAGTTTGTTTACAATAATTATATACTTATTCTTTAGATAGAATCAAGAGCTCTTTATTATATTAGCTTTTCTTCCCTTAAAGAAATAATTACATCCATTTGGAAGTTATACTTTTTTCCATATCCCCCCATAACCTTTATCCATAATAAACTTTCATTTTCACAAAGAACTGGATCCTCATTAATTAATTTTAGTCCTTTAATAGCATACTGCTTATTCATTTTGGACTTTGTATATTTACCCTTTTTTATTCCTTTTATTAAACCTTCTTCACATAACCCTAAAAAAATTCCTTTTGGACATTTTTTAGTTTGATTTACTGTTTTATTGCCAAAGATTTCAACAACTGCTTTTTCCCAAGCATCATCAGGAGAAATTTCAGGATTTTTTTGTATTAAATTTACGGCCTTAATAGCTGTTTGACCATACTTACCCAAATGCAAATACCTCCAATAGTAATATTACTATAATTTTAACAGTAACCTTGTCTAAATAAAAGGATTTATATAAACCTTACATTGCATGTATTATATTTCATATGATATATTAAAGGTAAATTATGCAGGGCTAATCAAAGGCTAAAATAGGGGGCAATATTATGAACATAGTTGAGAATTTTATGAAGCATTACACAGAAGAGTTTGATTTTTATAGAGAAGCATCTAGACTTTGCTCTCAAATATGTGAAACTAATATGGAGCAGATGGGTATCAGGGCTATTGTTACTAATCGTGCAAAAAAAATAGAAAGACTTAGAGATAAACTAGAAAAGAGAAACTTTCATAAAAACTATTCTTCCTTCGAAGATATTAATGAAGATATTGTAGATTTTTCTGGGGTTCGTATTGCGCTTTACTTCCCTGGAGACTTAAATAAAGTTCAACAATTTATAGAATCAAACTTTGAAATTAAGGAATTCAAATCTTTTCCTGAAGATATTGAAAATCCAGATCCTCAAAAACGTGACTATAAAAAGCGTTTCTCTGGTTATTGGGCTACTCACTACAGAGTTTATTTAAAAAGCAAAGATTTAACTGGTGATTTAAAAAAGTATTCCAATGCTCTTATAGAAATTCAAATCGCTTCTGCACTTATGCTTGCTTGGGCTGAAGTTGAACATGATTTAATCTATAAGCCTTTTAGCGGGAAATTATCTTATGAAGAATATCAAATTCTAGATGAACTTAATGGCCTTGTTCTAGCTGGTGAAATTGCTCTTGAACGTCTTCAAAAAGCAGTAAGAACAAGAGTAAGTGAAGCTGGGAAGGAATTTAATAATCATTATGAACTTGCTATGTTTCTCTACAACCAATTAGGATCTGTCAGTGAAGAAACTCAAAGAGAAATTGTTTTAGGACGTGTAGATTTATTATTTAATTGCTTAAAATCTTCTAATTTTAACAAACCAGAATATCTAAAAGAGTTTCTTGTTGGAATTAATTCAAATACCAAAACTCGCTCAATCGTTGATCAGATTATGGACAGAATTAGAGAACTTAACCCTAGTTTGTATGAAAGTTATTTAAATGTTAAACAAAATGAAGAACTAAAATATCAGATGGATACCCTTCAAATGAATCGTGAAAATGGCAATAGTCAAGGAGAAGCTAACACTTTAGCTAATATAGGCTATATATATAGCTCAAAAGAAAACTATGATGAAGCTATCAATTACTTTACTCAAGCTGTTCAGCTTAATAATGAAATTGGTAGTAGGCAGGGGGAAGCTAATCAGCTTCTAAACTTAGGAGCAACTTATAAGCTAAAAGGAGATTTAGAAAAAGCACTTAAATTTTCAAATGAATCTTTAAAAATACATATACAAATTTCTTATAAACAAGGTCAAGCTAATGCTCTTGGAAATATAGGAAACATACTATGTTCATATAATAATTTTAGCGATGCTTTAAAATATTACAACGATGCACTTGAAATATACAAAGAAACAGAATATAAACGTGGTATAGCTGTTCAACTTAATAATATTGCATCTGTATTTAAGAATCAAAATAATGTAAGTGAAGCATTAAACTATTATAACGAAGCTCTATATGTTTGTAGAGATAGTGACTATAAGCAAGTTGAAGCAGATACTCTTTATAACATAGGACAACTATATCAAAGCACAAACGATTTAGATACAGCTTTAAATTATTATAATGAAGCACTTAATCTTCAAGAAAGTACTGGAAGCCAAAAGTTAAAGGCCAATATTCTTATAAGTATAGGAGATCTTCTTTATAATAAATCTAATTGTTTAGAAGCCAGCAAATACTATGAAAATGCTCTAAAAATTTATAATCTGATAGAATTTGAATCTGGAGAAGAGATTGTTCTTGAAAAAATAAATAACTTAAATATAATTTAGTATTTTTTAATTAAGGTAGGCTGATTTTTCAAATATCCGCCTACCTTTTTTAAATTTATGCATACCATTATGTGATTTCTCACATAATAATGTGACTTTACCCATAATTATACTCAAATAAAATACTATTTATTATAATCTATTTAAAATAGTATTTTAAGGAGTTTTATGGATGGAAAGAAGAGCTTTTATTGGGTTTTCATTAACTGCAATCATTTTTATCTCACTGGGAATTTTTAATTCCTCTAGTTATTTTGATGAAAATGTACAAGCCATTGAATCCCTACAAATATCTGAAGAAAATGAAGAAAATTTACTATCTTCTAGAAAAAATGAGAACAATATTAATATACAAGAAGAAATGTCTTACATAAGAAAAGTAAGTGTACAAGAAGAAACTTCGTCATTAGAAAATTTAGAGAACAAAATTAAAGACTATCTAGGAAATGAACTTAATAATGTTGGACTTATATACTATGATTTAACTACTAACAAAAAAATATCTATAAATGGAGATGAACTTTTTACTGCTGCAAGTACATATAAGGTTGGAATGAATATTGTAGCCTATAACATGGTTAAAGAAGGATTTTTATCATTAAATGATAGTATAAAATATTCTAGTGGCTACTATGAGGAAGGAACTGGCATACTTCAAAGTCAAATAGATACTACTCTTAACTCTCCCATTTCAATTCAAAAGTTATTAGACTACGCCATAATATACTCAGACAATATAGCTACAAATATGATTACGGAAAAACTTGGAGGATTCGATTCAGTTAGGCAAGCAGTAAGTTACTTTACTGGAGTTAGTGAACCCACTGTCTCAGGTAATGTAATAACTCCTGAAACAGAATTTAGATTACTAAAAAACTTATATTCAAATAGATTTGATCAATACCATTCTCACTTAATTGAAGTTATGAAAAACACAGAATTTCATGATAGAATTGATAAATATTTACCCTACAACCTAGTAGCCCATAAAATTGGTAGCTATGATTCTTATATAAACGATGTTGGAATTATATTTACAGATAAACCCTACATATTAGTAATTTATACCAACGAATTAACTGACGCAACTGAAAAAATAGCTACCCTATCCAATATCATATATAGTGCTCAGCTTCAAAAATAAATCTCCTCAATAACAAAAGACCATGAATTTAACTTAAGGCTAAATTCATGGTTTTAATGTTTATTATTAATTTGAAAGTTTAAAGTTGCATTTCATTTAAGAAAAAAGCCATTTTATTGCATTAGGAAATCTCCTAACAAAAGCTTCTTCAGTATGACTTGCCCCTTCTTCTTTTATAAACTTTACATTTTGAGGATTTAAAGCCTTGGAGGATATCAGTCTATATCCTTCCTCAACATTTTCTGGCATAAATAATTGTATACTTTTTTTACCGCTTCCTTCTTTACTTCCCACATCCATATATATTCTTTGAGTGGAAACTTCTAAGTTTTCTCTACTCATAAATTCTAAAAACCTCTCATACCATAAAGATGGAGATATACATCCAAATTTATTAAAAACCTCTGGATATATATACGCCCCATATAGAGAAATTAATGCTCCTAAAGAAGCTCCTGCTATTGCTGTATTTTCTATTAAAGTGCTATACTTGTTATCAATATAAACCTTCAATTCATTAACAAGAAAATCTAAATATTCTTTTCCTTTCCCACCAAAATCATCAAATTTTTCAGCAAGTGGCTTACCATACCATGGTGTATACTCGTCATTTCTTTTATTACTAGTAACTCCAACAAGTATAATCTCTTTAAGTTCTCCATTTTTAAACATGACTTCAAGCTCTTCTATTGCTTTTTTAGGGCCGAATAAATAATCTCCATCTTGAACGTAAACTACTGGAAACCCTTGCTCTCCATTAGAATAAGATGGCGGTAGGTATATAAATAATTTTCTTTCTTTAAAAAATTCTTCAATTATTTCTCCATTCATATCTATGCTCCTTCTAAATCTATACTATCATACCCAAAGCAAACTGGGGAATTTATTTCCTCATCTATCATAACCCTAGCATCAATATTAAATACATTTTTTAAAATATGCTTGGTTATTATTTCTTTAGGTTCACCTGTAGCAATAATCTCCCCTTTTTTCATAGCAACAATATTATGAGAAAATCTAGATGCATGGTTAATATCATGTAAAACCATAACTATAGTGCATTTCTTTTCTCTATTTAACTCTTCTACGATTTTTAGTACTTCAAGTTGATGAGACATGTCTAAATAAGTTGTAGGTTCATCTAACAATAAAATTTCTGTTTCTTGAGCTAGAGCCATTGCAAGCCACACCTTCTGTCTTTGACCACCTGATAATGCTCCTATTTCACGTTCCCTAAACTCACTAATTTTAGTTATATTAATTGCCCAATCAATAACTTCCCTATCTTTATTCGTTAACTTACTCATCTTTTTACAATGAGGAAATCTCCCATAAGAAACTAATTCCTCAACTTTTAGTTCTGATGGTGCTATAGGATTCTGTGGAAGAAGTGCTAAACTTTTTGCAATCTGCTTTGTGTGCATTTTAGATATATTTTCATTCTTTAAATATACATTCCCTGAACTTGGTTTTATAATACGTCCCATTGTTTTCAGTAACGTTGATTTTCCACAACCATTAGGACCTATTATAGTAGTTATCTTACCTTCCTCTATTTCTAAATCAATATCTTTAAATACCCTAAAATTCTCATAGCAGGATTCTAGATCTTTAACTTTTAATATACTCATATAACACCCTCCATTAAGCTTTTGACTTTATTAATAGATATACAAAATAAGGAATCCCGATTATAGAAATGACAATCCCTACAGGTAATTCAACTGGAGAAAATATTGTTTTACCTATAAAGTCTGAAGCAATAAGTAAAAGCATTCCTACCAATCCCGATACAAAAATTACTCTATTATGATGAATTCCAACTAAGGTTTTAGCTATATGAGGTGCCAAAAGCCCAACAAATCCAATGCTTCCAGATACAGATACGCAAGCACTTACTATACCTATAGCTGCCAATAGAAGAACCCCTTTTTCTTTTTCAGTTGAAACTCCTAAACTTTTAACAGAGTCCTCTTCTAATTGAAAAAGATCTAATACAAAAGATTTACTTATAATAATAGGTACAAGAACTAAAAGCCAAGGAATTATTGATATTATATATTTCCAGTTAGCTCCCCATATACTTCCGTTAATCCACACTGCGGCCATTTCAAAATCTGCTGCATCCATTTTTAAGGATATAAACAACGATAATGCTCCCAACCCTGAACTTATTGCTATCCCTACTAAAATCAATCTTTGAGTATCTAACCTTCCATTTTTCCATGCAAAAAGATAAATTAATAGTGCAGAGCCTAATCCACCTATAAGTCCAAATAAGGGCATAGATAATATAGAAATCAATCCCGCTCCCTTAAGTTTTCCATTAAATAAGAATATAAATAATACTATTGTTAAACTGGCTCCTGAGTTAATACCTAATATTCCAGGATCAGCAAGTCCATTTTTAGTAATTCCTTGAATTACAGTTCCTGCAATACCTAGCCCAAATCCCACTAGAGCCGCAACTATTATTCTTGGTAACCTAAATTCAAATATTACTAAATCTTTATCTGGAGTTGGATTTATCCTAAATAAAGTTTCTAATATATCTCTCACAGAAAGATCATACGTTCCATTAGTAAGACTTACATATACTGCTAAAAAAATTAAAATAATACTTACTATTAAAACTGTACTATATCTTCTTAACGAATCCTTGTTCATTTTTTGCCTCCTTTTGTCCTAGCCAAATATAAAAAGAAAGGCACTCCTATAAATGATGTAACAACGCCTATTGGCGTTTCAAAAGGATAATTTATAAATCTACTTATTATGTCTGAAAAAGCTAATAATATAGCTCCCATTACACCTGAACAAGGTACTATCCATCTATAATCACTGCCAACAAAAAATCTTACGATATGAGGAATAATAAGCCCCACAAAAGCAATCTTACCAGCTAATGCTACAGATATTCCAGTTAATATAACTACTGTCCCCATTGCTACTATTTTGATCAATTTTGTATTTTGTCCAAGACTTATAGATATTTCTTCTCCTAAAGATAAAATAGTTATTGATTTTGAAATAATTAATGAAGTTATTATTCCTATAATAGCAAAGGGAATTATTATTTTTATTTTATCTGGGGTTATTTGATGAAGCTTAGCATTATACCAAAAGCTTATGTTTTGTGATACCTGAAAGTATGTAGATAAAGCAGCAGAAATACTACTTAAAAAACTTCCTGTTATTGTTCCTATTATAGCTAGCCTAACAGGAGACATTCCATTTGGTGTTAAAGATGCTAGTCCAAATACTAAACCCACTCCTATTGCAGATCCTACAAAAGAGTAAAAAATCATATTAAGAGATGATGTATCTGGAAAAAATATCATACATATTGTAATTGCAAAAACTGACCCATCTGATACTCCCATAATAGAAGGGGATGCAAGATAATTCCTTGTCATCCCCTGCATTATTGCACCTGATATAGCTAAAAAAGCTCCAATTAGTAGTGCACCTATAACCCTAGGTATTCGAGAGTACATTATGATTTGATGATTTACATTCTCCCTATCAAAGTTTAAAAAAGCATCTCTTATTACATTTATATTAATATCTTTTGCTCCATAAATAACTGATAATACTATAGCCAATATTATTACTATTGGTGATAATAACAAAATTATAATTGGAATCGGCCTATTTTTTGCCATAATGTGCTCTCACTCCTATTTATTTAGATAACTTTGAAACTGCTGCCTTTAGGAACTCAGTTTTACTCCAAGCAGTTCCTCCTTGTGCTAAAGGATCAACTACATTTACAAATACCTTACCATTTTTTACAGCGTTAAGATTTTTCCAAATAGGATTACTTTCTAATTCTTCTAAAGCTTTAGGTTTGTCTGCATTTTCATCTTCAGAAAATTGAAGGAAAATATAATCTGGGTTAAGTTCTGAAAGCTTTTCTAAAGAAATATTTTCTTGAGCTTTTGCTGCTGCAACTGGTTCTGGTACTTCTAATCCTAAATCACTATAAAGTACTGTATTAAAGAATATGTTTGCTGGATAAATAGCTATGTTGCCCGCTCTTATTCTAGCTGCTAATACCTTTTTTCCTTTTAAACTATTAGCCAACTTTTCCTTTGATTCGCTTGCATCTTTTTTATAGTTAGCTATAATTTCCTTCGCTTTATCTTCTTTTCCACTTAGTTGTCCCATTAAAATAAGATTTGCTTCCCAATCAGTAGCTATATGTGATACTGGTACAGTTGGAGCAATTTTATTAAGTTTTTCTAATGTTTCTTCTGGGAACTTACTTGAACCTAATATTAAATCAGGTTTTAATGATAATATAGTTTCAACATTAGGTTGAGTTTTCTCTCCTATAGCTTTGGAATCTCCAGTGATTGTTTTAAACATATCTGGGAAACTTCCTCCTACAGTCATTGCCCCCATAGGCTTAACCCCAAGTAAAAGTGCATCTTCAAGAGATTCTAAACTTCCTGTTATAACTAATTTCGCATCAGATCCTGGAACTGTATATTCCTTGTCTTTATATGTTAACTTTATCTCTTTATTTTCAGATTCTTTCGGAGTTTTTTGAGCTGCTCCCTTGTTACTACAACCTGTCACCCCCAAAACTGTTAATGTTGCTAAAGTTAATGCTAGTAATTTCTTTTTCATTTTATTTCTCCCCTCTGCAATTGATAATAATTATCATTCTGTGTAAATTATATCAGCAGGCCAGAATATAAAAAATAGATAAATATTAAAATTATAATGGATTATTCTTAAATCTCTTCTTTAATTCACTTGGAGAAATATTCTTATGTTTTTTAAATAATCGGCTAAAATAATATGGATCTGAATATCCAACTTTCTCAGAAACAGCATTAACACTATATTTGTTTGTAGCTAATAATTTTTCTGCAATTTTCATTCTGTGTTCAATCAAATAATTAATCGGTCTAATACCTGTATATTTATTAAAAATATATGAAAATTTATCTTCCTTTAACTTATATCTGTTAGACAGATCCTCTAAATTAATACTATACATATAGTTATTATGTATATAATCAACAGCATCCTCTACTACCCATTGATTTTCTGAATTAAGGACATCCCTGTTACTTACTAGAACTTCATATATAATAGAATAAAAAAGTTTTTTCACCTTAAATTCTGGTATTATTCCCGGAGTTCTATAAGTTTTTAGCATCTCATGTAATAGCTCTTTTATTTGTGAAATATCCCCTATATCAAGAATATAAGTTTTATCTATTGTTTTCGAATCTTCTTGAGTTGGATTATTAAGTTTATAATATATCTCATAATACCCCCAGGGCAAATTCCCAAGAACACATTTATCTAAAACTTCATTTGATCCACAATGCATCACTTTTCCTGCTTTTAATTCATATTCCACTCCTCCTATAGCAAAATTAGCCTTGCCTGTTATTGGAAATACAAAAGAACACCAATCTGTATATATGCCTCTAGCGCAACTTCCTGGTTCCCTTACAAACCAATGAACATCGGTTATAGAAAAAGACACCTCAGTAAATCTTTCAACTAGTTTTTTAAAATCCATTAAATCTACCTCCATTACCTCTAATATATTATAGAGAAAATAGTTCTCATTTTCAATTCAACTATAAAATATAAATTTTATAGTTTCTAAAATCAATAGCTTTAGTATAAAATATATCTATAAAAGTATTATTTCTTAATACTTACTTCTATAATGAAGTTCAAATTTAATAATACTTAGGAGGTAATCGGTGAAATTTGCACAATATAAATTACTCTTTTCTATAATAATTTTAGTTTTAATAGTACTTCTAGTTATTGTTTACAATAAAAAACTTGTTATATCTAATATTACTTATAAAAACAGTAACATCCCTTCATCTTTTGATGGATATAAAATACTTCAAATCTCTGATTTACACAACGCAGAGTTTGGTAAAAATCAAAAAACTTTAATAGAAAAAACAAAAGAAATTGATCCTGATGTAATATTCATTACAGGTGATTTAATAGATTCGTATAATACTAACATAGATATTTCAATGAAATACATCGATGGCATAACAGACATAGCTCCAATATATTTTATTCCAGGTAACCATGAGAGCCGTATTGAGTCTTACAATGAGTTATGCGCTAGACTTACTTCATCTGGAGTTAAAATATTAAATAACAAAAATGTTTTTATTCAAAAAGATAGTTCTTCTATTGGTCTGATTGGGCTTGATGATCCCGCATTTATTCAAACATCAAATCAAGATGAATTATTTAAAAAATTATTAGTTGACTTATCAAAGGATATGGATTCAAATTTTAAAATACTATTATCTCATCGTCCAGAAAAATTAGTAGATTATAAAGATGCAAAAGTGGATTTAGTTTTCTCCGGTCATGCTCATGGTGGACAGTTTAGAATTCCTTTTGTAGGTGGATTACTTGCTCCAAACCAAGGATTTTTCCCTAAATATACAAGTGGTATTTATAAAGATGAGAATACTTCTATGATTGTGAGTAGAGGGCTTGGAAATAGTATTTTCCCCTTTAGAATTAATAATTCTCCTGAATTAGTGGTAGTAACTTTAGAAAAATAAAAGAAGCTATTATTTCAAATTAACACTTGAAATAATAGCTTAAATTTTAATGATTAGTCATTTTATCTTTTTATTTTTGGGAAATAAGTAGTGTGAAGTAATTCATGAGCTTTTGCACTTAATGGGTGATCTAGATATTTTTCATAAAGCGCTTTTACTTCTGGATTTTCTTTTGATACTCTAAGAGTTTTTTGTCTATCTATATTATTTAATCCTTCAGCTCTTAACTCTAATCCTTGTTGTCTATTTTTCTTTATCTTAGGCTGACCGCCTCCACCTACGCATCCACCTATACAAGCCATTATTTCTATGGCATGGAAGAATTCTTCACCTGATCTTATCTTATCTAACATCTTAGCGGCTTCTCTAAGTCCATGGGCAACACCAATTCTTAGTTTTATACCCTCAACATCTAACTCGCAGATTCTAAATCCATCCCAGCCTCTAAGCTTTTCAAATTCCACATTCTCAAGTTTATTTCCAGTTATATTCTCTACAGCAGTTCTTACAGTTGATTCAATAACTCCACCTGTTCTACCGAAGATTATTCCACCACCTGTATATTCTCCCATAACTGAGTCTATTTCTTCATCCTCAAGTTCCTTTAAGTTTATTCCTGAGTTCTCAAATATTCTTATAAGTTCTCTAGTAGTTATAACATAATCAACGTCATAATTACCATCTACAGAAAATTCTGCTCTTGATGCTTCATATTTTTTTGCAATACATGGCATAATTGCAACTGATGTTACTTCTTCTCTTGAAAGACCTTTTTCTTTTGCCCAAACTTCTTTTGCAATTGTAGCAAACATCTGCATTGGAGATTTAGCCGATGATGGTACTTCAAGCATATCTGCATAGTTTTCCTCTATAAATTTAATCCATGAAGGGCAACATGAAGTAAGTATAGGAAGTTTGACATTAGTATCCCCAGCTAAATGTCCTTCTAATCTTTCTTGGAACTCAGCAGCTTCTTCCATTATTGTTAAGTCAGCTCCCCAAGTTGTATCAAATACATAATCAACACCAAGTTTTCTTAAACCTGCTGCAAGTTTCTTTTCAACATTTTCTCCTGACTCAAAGCCAAATGCTTCTCCTATAGCAACTCTAATAGCTGGCGCCATTTGTGTAATCACTACCTTATTTGGTGTAGCTAAATCTCTTATAAACTTTAATGTGTTGTCTCCTGTTTTTATAGCATCTACAGGGCAAGCTGATACACAAGCTCCACAGTGTGTACATCTATTATAGTCTATGTAATGTTGCTTTCTTACCTCTCCATTTATACAATCAACCGGACATGCTCTTTTACATGCTCCACATCCAATACATTTTGGAGTTATTGTTAGTTTTATTAAATGGTTACATTGAGCTGTATAACATTTGTTTTCTTCTATATGCTCTTCAATTTCATGGTAGAAAGTAGTAATTATATCTTCCATTGAATTATGCTTTTGTTTCATTTTACCTTTTACTATTTGTGCTAAGTTTCTTAGATGATAAACGTCTCTCATATTAGATACGCCTTTACTTATTCTATCTAAAGTCTTAAGCATATTAGTTATTTCATCTACTACTATCTCATAGTTTTTATAGGATCCTTCTTTCACCTTAGCTAACAAATATTCAATATAGAACATTTGATATTGAATTATACAATCTTCTTCTGATAAAACTATTATAGTTTTATCAATATTCTCATAAAATAAATCAAAATCAAATTCTTTATCTAAACTTGATTCTGTTAGAAATCCTCCAAAAGGAAGTCCAATTTGGGCAGCTTTAAAATTGCTTTTGTTTATTATTCCACCACATAACTCTATTATATCTTGAAGAGTAGCTCCTTCTGGAATATCTATAATTCCTGGGTTATTTATTTTTCCACAGATAGCTATCTTTCTATTTTTTCCTCTTAATTCTTTTAACTGATCTTCACTAAAAACTGTAAAAACTGAACCTAGGGCGCTTTGTATTAATTCTGTTCTATTGTTTGCCATAAAATCACTCCTTAATCTTCTTGAGCTATCTTAAACTTAACTTATAAACATTTGAATACAAATTAAATTCTTTGATATATTACCTTTGTTAAAGTTAGTTATCTTTCTGTGGAATTTAGGTAAACCCTATTTATATATTATCAAAATAAATGCTAATTTCAAACCTAAACTTTTATTCAAGCCCTATTATCTTTTTCATTGTTTCTTTATCCATAGCACCAGGAACATACCCTTTTATATTTCCATCCTTATCTATAATGAAGGTTGTAGGTAGTGCACTAATATTATAGCTATTCATTACCCTTCCTCCATTATCAAAAAGCACGGGGAAACTATAACCATTATCCTTTAAAAACTTTATAATATCTTCTGTAGAACCTTCATTTCCTAAACTAGGAGCAGCTACCCCTAATATTACTACTTCATTTTTGTTTTCTCCATATTCTTTATATACAGATTCTATATTCGGCATTTCTTCTCTACAAGGTGGACACCAAGTGCCCCAAAAATTCAAGAAAACTGTTTTTCCCTTATAAGATTTCAAATCATGAATCTTTCCATATTGATCAATCAAAGTAAAATTAGGAGCTTGAACTTCTTCATCTTCCGCATCTTTGGTGATGTTCTCATTAATACTTGTAGAGTTACTAATCTTCCCCTTCTGTTCTTCAAATAAACTGTTACTACCTCTAAAGAACATGATAAATCCGACTATTAAAAGTATTACCCCTCCAAGCTTTTTTATATCATTTATTCTTAGTTTTACTTTATCAATATACACAAATAACTTATTATAGAAAATAGCTATTAATAAAAATGGTAAAGTAAATCCTAAAGAGTATATTAATATTACAATACCACTGAATAAGGTACTATCTGATTGCGCAGTTAAAAATAACACCGATGCAAGCATTGGACCTATACATGGTGTCCACCCAAAACTAAAAAAGAATCCTAGCAGAAAAGCAGTATAGAAATTCATAGTTTTATGGTTTATATTAAACCTTTTTTCTCTATACAAAAATGGTATTTTAAGATATCCCATATAAAATATCCCTAAAAAAATAATTATTACTCCCCCTAGGATTTCAACTAAGTATTTATTAGTTATAAATATATTGCTTAATTTATTTATAGAAAAACCTAATATAAAAAATGTTGATGATATTCCTAATATAAAAAATAGAGTGTTTTTTAACAATATAGAATTTTTGAATTTAAAATTTCTGTTTAAGCTATCTACACTGCTATTAGAAAGCATTCCTATGTATACTGGAAGTATTGGTAACACGCAAGGAGAAAACAAAGATATTACTCCTTCTAAAAATACTAATACCAAATTAAGTTTATCCATCCACTTCCTCCTTAATGTATTTAAAATAAAATACCAAATGTAATAATATCATAATTATTGCCATTTTTCTACTAATGTTCTTTTAAAAAGAAAAGACTTTTAGAATTATACTAAAAATCTTTTTACCATTTCTTTAATAAATCAGCAGCTCTTCTTTTTATCCTTAATCATGATTACAATTAAAATTGTTGCCATAATTACAATTACAGCTAGTCCTATTACAGGATTCACTTTATTAATTAAGTTCGAAACTATACTATCACTTAAAATCATTTTTGTAGCTGTATATACTAATAATCCTGCGCAAAGATATATAACAGCCTGGCATTTGTTCATTAATTTTGATACAGCCTCACTTCCAAAAAATATAATAGGCATACACGCTATTGTTCCAAATATTATAAGCGTCATTTCTTGCCTACTGATTACTCCACTGTCAGCCATGGTAATAGAAGTAATTGCAAGTACATTATCTAGACTCATACTAATATCTGAGATAATTATTGAAAATAAAGCCTTCATAAACCCCTCATTATCATCTTTATCAGAATCAGAAGTGCTTTTCTCATGGTTAAACATATTAATAGTAACTAATATAAGTATTATTCCGCCAACTAAGTTTAGATGGAGCCATTTCAAATTAAATAAAACACCTATTATAGCCACAAAAAAAATTCTAAAAATTAGGGCTAAAATAACTCCTATCATACTTACTAATTTTGCTTTATGTACCGGCAAGTTTTTTACCGAAAGTGATATAATAGCTACATTGTCTCCTGATAAAACCAAGTTTATAAATACAATTTGAATCATCTTAGCAAAAAGTTCTGATGTTGTGTACATCTAAGCCCCCTAATATTAAAATTAATAACTATATATTTATATTTCAAAAATCCAAACAATATTTATATTAAGTAAAAAAGTTTAGAAAAGTTTTAAAGTTCCTTTATATCTAATTTAACTTCTTCTCCAGTTGTCATTTTCTTTATTATTAGTTCATTATTTTTAACCTCATCTTCTCCAACCAATATTACATTCTCAAAACCAAGTTTATTTGCATAGTTCATTTTTTTCTTTAATGTTGAATTCTCTAAATATATAGAATAATCCAATTCTTTTTCCTCTAATCTTTTTATTATTAATCCGCAATATTCTAAGGTATCTCCTATAGGCAAAATTAAATATTTAAATTTATTTGGAATTTTATAATTATCTATAAACCCTATTTCTTGAAGTATAAAAAACAATCTAGTAAGTCCAATTGACATACCTACGCCCGGTAGTATATTATCAGTATAATTCTCAGCTAAATTATCATATCTCCCTCCTGAACATATAGATCCATAGCTCTCATTTCCCTCAAGTATTGTTTCAAATACTGTTCCTGTATAATAGTCAAGTCCTCTTATAATCTTTAAATTTATTTCGTACTCATTTTCTTTAACTCCAAAAACTTTAAGCATTGACTTCACTTCTTTAAGATTTTCTATACCTTTTTTGAAATCTTCATTGTTTATAGTCAATTTTTCTAAATCTTCTAATCCCATATCTAATATAGATTCAATAAATTTACTTTTTTCTTCCCCAACTAAGCTATTTAATTCATCTATAAAAACCTCCTTTCCTATCTTGTCATACTTATCTATTAAAATCATAACTTCTTTACTATTTTCAATAGATAGCTCAGTTAACAAACCTTTCAAAATCTTTCTATTGCTTATTTGAATCTTATATCCACTTAATCCAATGGCTTTAAAAGACTTAGATACTAGATTTATAATCCACGCATCATTTTTTATACTTAGCTCATCTTTTCCTATAATATCTACATCGCATTGATAAAACTCTCTATATCTGCCTTTTTGATTTCTTTCCCCTCTATAAACCTTACCTACTTGATATCTCTTAAATGGAAAAACCAGTTCATTATAATATTGTGCAGCATACCTTGCAAATGGCACAGTTAAATCAAAACGTAGTGCTAAATTATTTTTCCCTTTTGAGAAGCTGTATACTTGTTTTTCTGTTTCTCCTCCAGATTTAGCTAATAAAACTTCTGCTTTTTCTATTATGGGAGTATCCATAGGAAGGCATCCATTTTTCTCATAAACATTAGTGATTTTCTCTAAAATATTATTAAACTTTTCCTGCTCTTTTGGCAAAAGCTCCATAAATCCTGATAATATACTTGGTTTAATTTTTGTTTTCATGTTTAACTCTCCTTTTAATATATTTTTATATAACAAAAAGCCATGCAGGCAAAATCCCACATGGCTTAACAAATTATGATTACACTTAATTCATCATCACCTAGAGGATACAAGCCTACATTAATAGACTTGTATCTACGTCTAAGCAGATCAAGTCTCTAGGTATGATGATGTAAATTTTTTAAAGAAAGTGTTTTCATAATATTCCTCCAAAGTTTTATTGTATTTATAATATATTATTCATTAAAATTTTTCAAGCCCAAAATCAAGCTTCTATTGTTTAGCTTGAATTATTTCTCCCCAATTATATAAAGACTCGATAATTGGCCTTATTGACATACCAAACTCTGTTAACTCATACTCAACTCTAGGTGGAACCTCAGCATATACTGTTCGTTTAACTATACCATCACTTTCTAGTTCTCTAAGTTGAAGAGTAAGCATTCTATGGGTTATCTTAGGCATTTCTCTCCTAAGTTCATTAAATCTTCTTTTTCCATAAAGTAATCTATAAATTATTATACCCTTCCATTTTCCACCTATTATATTTAAACTTGTTTCAACAGGACAGATTCTTTTGCCACAGCTTTCACTTATTTCACTTTTTAGAAATTCACTCATATTATCACCTCAAAATTTTTCTCATAGTATAAAAAGTATACTTAAGTACCATTTTGTATATTATATATAAAAAATGTGCATTCTTCAATATATAAATTTATAGGTTTATAATCATATTATACTAATTGATATACGGAAGGTGGACTTAAACATGACAATTCAAAAAGAAGAAATATTAAATGCATTTAGGTTTAGACATGCTTGTAAGGAATTTGATTCAAGCAAAAAAATTTCTGAAGATGATTTTAACTTTATACTTGAAACTGGCAGACTTTCTCCAAGTTCTTTTGGCTTTGAACCTTGGAAGTTCTTAGTTTTACAAAATGAAGTTATAAGAGAAAAACTTAGAGAAGTAACCTGGGGTGCTCAAAAACAACTACCTACAGCCAGCCATTTTGTAATTATTTTAGCAAGAAAGCAATCTGAAATGATTTATAACTCAGCTTATATATTAAATTTTATGAATGACGTTCAACATTTACCTAAAGATGTAATGGAAGGTAAAAAGAAAACTTTTGAAAACTTCCAAAGGAATGATTTTAAACTTTTAGAAAGCGATAGAAACTTATTTGATTGGTCATCAAAACAAACATATATAACCTTAGGAAACATGATGACTTCAGCCGCTGAAATTGGAATAGATTCCTGCCCCATAGAAGGTTTTGATATTGAGAAAGTAGAAACTATACTAGAAAAAGAAGGGATTCTTGATAGAGAAAAATTTGGAGTTTCAGTTATGGTAGCCTTTGGTTATAGAAAAAATGAACCAAGAGAAAAAACAAGAGGTTCTATAAGTAAATTAACTGAGTGGATTATATAATATTTACTATAAGGGAACATTTAAATGTTCCCTTATATCATTTTAAGCCTTTTACCCTCTTCTACAGCTGAAACCCTGTTACTAACCTGAAGTTTACCATATATATTTATTATATGAGTCTTAACTGTTGAAATTGAGATAAACAAATTTTCTCCTATTTCTTTATTAGTAGATCCTTTTGCAATCTCTTTAAGAACATCTATCTCACGCTGACTTAAAATAATATCATCTTTAGTTCTAATAATATTAATGATTTCTTCGTAGTGAAGCTTTTCCTTATTTGTAAGTTCGCTAATTATATTAAATCTTCCTTCTGTAGTAAGTCTATTAACTATATCTTTTTCGAAAAAATAAGGTTGAAGAATTTTATTTTCATAACTGTAATGTAATGCTTCTATAAATAGGTTTTTGACTTCTCTATTTTTTTCCAAATCCTCTATGATAATACTTATCTTAAGCAAAGATCCTTGAACCATCTTAAGTTTAATTTTTCTTTTTCTAGAATATCTTAAAACCTCATTAACTAACTCTAGAGCTTCTTCTTTCTTGCCTTTTTTAAAAAGAATTGATCCATACAAAAGCTTGCTATCTAAACTTTTTCTCTCCTCTTGTTGTTTTTCATATCCACTTATAAAATCTTTTATTATTTCATTCTCAAATTTATATATATATTTAAGAAGTGGGGATATAAATACATAATTCTTGTAGGACTCTAGTTTAATAAGTTCTTCTAGTATTTTAATAGCTTCTTCTGTTTCTCCTATAATAAACTTATACTCACATAGATTATACCTATATCCCCTGTTCATTGTTACAGCTTCATTTGGCATATACTTGTAAGCTTCAGATAATGATATTTTTGCTTTTTCTAATTCCATTCTTTTTAAATACATTCCAGTAATACCTATATAAAAGCTTACAGTAAGCATAGGCAACTTTTTATAGGTTAAAATCATCTCTTTCATTCCCTCATATAATTCAAAGGTTTTATTGATTTCTCCCATATCCTCTAAAACCTGCGATTTAACACTAAAAGAGAAAAATTGAATATAGAAATTGTCTTTGGTTATTGAGTAGTTATCAATTTTTTCAAGAAAATCTAATGCTTCATTGTACTTAGATTGAACATATAAAAAAGATGCTTCTTTTAATAATAGGTATGCTTTTGTAGAATCTTTTAGCTTAAGTTTATCAATCTCAGCTAGAGGCATTACTTCAATCTCGTTTAATTTAAAATTATCTTCTATAAACATATTAGAAAACTTAAAGGCTTCTAATATAGGGCTAGTATGCATATTTCTAATAATTAAATCGTATAGTTCACTACCTTTATCAACTTCTAAATTAGCATAATAATAGAAAAAACTTTGATAGGCAAAATCAGGATTTTTTATAATGAACTCTTTAGGGATTCTCTCTATGTAGGAAAATAGATTTAAACTCCTAGAGTGTTCCAAAATAGTTTCCATTGCCTCTTCATAATCCCCTGCAAGCAAAAGATGATTAATAGCCTCACTATAATCTCCTAAGTCTTTAAATACACTTGAAGCCCTTATATGAGCTTTTATCTTTTTATCTCTATCTAGTTTTTCTTCTAAGTATTCTCTTAATATATTATGATATCTATATATTTCAAACTCTTCATTAACGCAACTTATTAAAGTATTTCTATTTACTAAGCTATAAAGTATACCTTTAAAATCAAACTGAGGGATAAACCTTTTGCATATATCTTCATTAAAATATGAAAGTATTGAAGTTTCTAATAAAAACTCTTTTTCTTCTTCACTAAAAAACTCATATATTTCTTTGTTTATATATTCTTCTATAACTCTATTTTTGAAATTAAGCTTAAATATTTCTTTTTCACTTTTTATATTGGCTGATGAAGCAATTAACTGCAATCCTCCAATCCAGCCTTCTGAGAGCTCATATATATAGTTCAATATATCTTCTTTAAAATCTAGTTTTAGAGTATCTTTTAAAAAGCTAATTCCTAAAGTTCTACTTAGATTTAACTCATTATCTTCAATAGATAGAAGTCTTCCTTCCATACTTATTGCCCCTAAATATATATCTGGAGACTCTCTTGTTATTATTATTAAATGTACATTTAAAGAAAGATTTTTTATGAAAAAGTTTATTGTTTCAATTAAAAATTTTTCCTTAATATAATAGAAGTCCTCAAGTACTATATAAATATCTTCATTTATATCTAAAA
This sequence comes from Clostridium sp. YIM B02506, assembly GCF_022324845.1. NCBI lineage: Bacteria > Bacillati > Bacillota > Clostridia > Eubacteriales > Clostridiaceae > Clostridium > Clostridium sp. YIM B02506. Next base: position 29,274 of record NZ_JAKGTG010000035.1, on the reverse strand, counting down.
GATTTAATATAGCTACTAGAAACATTTGAAGATTGTCTTTTTGCATATTAGAATCATAAATAGCTTTAATTTCATCCTTATCTCTTCCTAAAACATCTCCTAAAGCCTCTAACATGTAGTTCCAAAATGAAAAAACATTATTAGAACTTTCATCAAGAGATATCCATTTAGCATTAAGATCCTTCTTCTTTATAAACGAACTTACAAGGGTGGTCTTTCCAGTACCAGCTCCACCCTTAATTAAAACAACCTTATACTCATCTATTTTTTCGAGTTTTAAAAACAAATCCTCTCTTATTATATAACCTTTCCTTGGTTCCGGTACTTTAAGCCTTGTATATATTAATAATGGTGTATCTTTCATATCATCACCTAAAATTTTAATTTACTTTAATATTATTTTACTTTACTCGCTCCTTAGTACATAGTCTTTTTTTATTTTTATTATGGAAATAAGGAAAAATGCTAACGAGATTATTATTACATATAATATTTGAGGTAGTGAATTTAATATATCCTTCCCCTCTTCTAGAGCCTTAACAAAATTTAAAAACTCTTTCTGAGGAAAAATTAATAATATTTTTTGAAGAACTTTATTTCCATTCTCAAAAGAATAAAAACTTCCAGATAAGATTGTTGTTAAAAGTACACTAGCTGAACCTATCATATTAGCATTATCAGCACCTTTTATAAATGCATTCATAAATAGAGAAAAACTTGTTCCTAAGGCACCTAAAAGCATTAATACTCCTAAATACTGTGTTAAACTAAAACCTATATTTACTTTAAAGAAAATATTTATAATAGTTAAAGTTAAAAATGTAGGTACAACTATAAAAGATATATTAAAAATGCAGTGAGCTAATATATATTTAAAAAAGGATAGAGGCGATACAGCTATTCTTTCAATCTGCTTTAATTCAATTTCTTCTGCTAAGGTAAACATAAATAAAATACTTTGGAGCAGAATAAAAACCATTAAAAAGCCTATTATATTTGTACCTACCCCTCTATTACTTTCAATTTCTATCTCTTTAGAATCAGGATTATCCATAACGTTTTTAAGCATTTGTTTATATTCAGTATTTTTTATAGTATATATTTCATATTCCCCAGCTCCATTATCTATTACTGTTCCATCATATCTACCTAAAGCCAGTTCATATTTCTCTGGTTCTCTCTCCAAGCTAACAAAATTAAAATATTCAGACTTAATTACTTTTTCTTTATCATTTGTTACAAAAGCAATATTTCCTTTAGTCTGAAATTTTGATGTCATATATACTGCTGCTACTATTGAAAGTATAGTCATTATTAAGTAAATGATACTATAATATTTTTTGCTTTTTAGTCTAAAGTAATTATTTTTTAGAATGTTAATCATATATATTCCTCCGGCTTATAAAATTTTCCACATAAAGCTCCTGCTATTATTGATGAAATTATTAGTATTCCTATAGTCATCATATAATCTGAAAAGTTTCTATCATAAATTATTTTAAATATACTTATCATCATCCATTTTACTGGAGATATATAACTTAATTTCTCTAAAGCCTTTCCCATGCTATCAACTTTAAAAAATAACCCTCCAAGTAAAGCTAGTATATTTACAACAATACTTAATATTTGATTTGCTATATTTTCACTTTTAAAAATACAACAAAACAACACTCCAATAACTGAAGCAAATATCTCAGCAAAAATAAGTATTATAATTATAAAAATAATATTTTTTCCTCCATAATTAACTTTCATAAAAAGCTCTAATAAAATCATTACTGAAATATGGCATAAAGACGCAAATGCAGAGGTTGCTAAAATTTTAGATAAATATATATAACTTTTAGGTAATGGTGAATATATTAATCTCATATTTCCTTTCTTAATTCTTTCTTCCATGAAACCATTAGCACTTAAAGTTGCAGTGTTTAATATTATATAAAGTATCATAGCTACTCCATAATAATCATAAGAAGACACTTCATTTCCATAAGCTCCACTATTTAAGAAACCCAAAATCAAAATAAGCATTAAGGGGAAAACTGTATCATAAAACACCCACATAGGATTAAATAACATGTTTAAGAAATCTCTCTTTAAAATCTGTAAAAATTTATACATTACGTCCTCCTAATCTCTTAAGGTTTTCCCTGTAAGATTTAAAAATACTGTTTCTAAACTTGGTACCTCTGTTGTTAGATTATTGATTTTAATAGAGTCATTTATTAAAATTGAAATTATTTTATCCAAATTTTCAACTCCAGTTAAACTTATAATTTCAATTTTTTTCTCCTTTATAGTAGCTTCTTTAATCCCCTCAACATCGTAGAATTTCTCTAAATTAACTTTACTTGTATCATCAACTTCTATAATTATTTTTTTGAAATTCACTACATTTTCCTTAAGCTTCTCCTTTGTTCCTGAAGCTATTATCTCACCTTTATCCATTACAATTATCCTTGTTGATATTTCTTCAACTTCCTCCATGTAATGAGTTGTATATATAATAGTCATCCCTCTTTCTCTCATTTTTTTTACAGAATCTAAAATATGATTCCTGGATTGAGGATCTATTCCAACTGTAGGTTCGTCCATTATTAAGAGTTCTGGATTATGAGCTATAGCGCATGCTATATTAAGCCTTCTTTTCATTCCACCTGAAAATGTACGCACCTTATCTTTAGCTCTTTCACTTAATCCAGCAAACTCCAAGGCCTCTTTCGTTTTTTCATCTAACGCCTTCCCCTTTAATCCATACAGAGATGCAAAAAATCTAAGATTTTGTTCTGCGCTTATATCCTCATATAAAGCTATATCTTGTGGTACTACTCCTAATTTCCCTTTAAACTCTTTATCATTTTTCTTAATTTTCCTGCCACTATAAAATAAGTTTCCTAACTCATAACCCAAAACCCCTGTAAGAACGTTTATAGTTGTACTTTTTCCTGCACCATTAGGGCCTAATATACAAAGTATTTCTCCTTTTAAAACTTCAAAAGAAATATTTTTTATAACCTTATTATTTTTATAACTTTTTTCTAAACCTTTTACTTCGAATATCTTATTCATGTATTAATCACCTTCCTTAATATTCATTTTATCTTTTAAGGCAAAAAATAAAATCAACCTTTCGGTTGATTTTAAAGGTTGATTAATTAAATTTATATTTTCCATATTTCTTTTTAAAACAAAACTCTAACTTGCTTCTTTAAGATTAACTAAATCATGCATCCATTTTCCACCTTTTAAATGTATAACACAAAGAAGGCACTTTATTATATCCTCAATAATAACCATAAGAGCTACCATCTCCACCGTAAAATTAAAAACAATAGCTCCAATAAAAGATAGTGGTAGAGCTACAGCCCACATTGCAAAAGCTTCTGCTTTTAATGCAAATTTTGCATCTCCACTTCCTCTGAATATTCCAGCTATTAAAACTATTCCTAAGGATCTTATAGGGAAAATAGCTCCATATATTATTAGAATATTCCTTGTGGAATTCCTCACTTCACTAGAAACATTAAACAACTCTAAAATTACAGGTGAAAATATAATTAGTAAAATACCTAAAATCCCACCTATTATAAATGATAATATAGAGAATTTCTTAGCATATTCTATGGCTTTTTCTCTCTTTTTCTTACCTATTTCATGTCCTATCATAACCAAAGAAGAACTTGCAATTCCTATACAAAATATCATAAACAAGTTTTGAATGGTGTTTGATATTTGAACGGAAGCTATAGCTTTAGTTCCAACCTTCCCATAAGCAACTGTATAAAGAACAATTCCTAAAGCCCAAATTCCATCATTTAATATTACAGGAGTAACAGACTTATATACTTTTTTAGTAAAACTAAAATCAAAATCTAAAAACTCCTTTATTTTTCCTCTAAGTGGCGAAGTATGTTTAAAGCTAAAATAAATAATTATTATCATCTCAGCTAGTCTTGCAATAAGAGTTGCTAATGCTGCCCCTCTTACCCCCATATAAGGAAATCCTATTTTACCAAATATAAGTATATAATTTAAAATCCCATTTATAAGTAATGCCATAGCACTTACAACCATAGGAATCTTTGAATTTCCTATACTTTTTAATGCACCTGTAAATAATATAGTTACTCCAGTAATCACGTAACTTAATACTACTATTCTAAGGTAACCTTCACTAAAACCTATTACCGTTATATCTTTTGTGAATATTCTAAGTATAAGACCTGGAATAATTAATGCACTTAATGTAAAAATAAGACCTACCACCATAACACTTAGAAATTCTAATCCTATAGACTTCTTTATATCTCTTATATTCTTGCTTCCCCAATACTGTGAAATGAATATACTAAAACCTGTAGTTATACCTATAATTATTAAATTATATAAAAAGAAGTATTGATTTGCTATTCCAACTGCCGCAATCTCACTTTCTCCTAACGCACCAACCATCACAGTATCTAGCATATTTATAGACGACACTATAAAGTTTTGTATTATCATAGGTATAGCTAGAATAAATAACTTTTTATAAAACTCTTTATCACTAAAAAGTCTACTTATATTAATCCTCATTGATTTTATCCCCCTGTTTTTATGTACTAATATATATTAGCATAAAAAACAGGTGGCTGTTAGTCCACCTGTAGTTATTTATCTTATTCTGTCTCTAGTTATTAGTTAAATCGTCTCCATTAGTAGCTATCACCTTTTTATACCAATCAAAAGATTTCTTTTTAGATCTTTCTAAAGTTCCATTTCCTTCATTGTCCTTATCAACATAGATAAATCCATAACGTTTCTTCATTTCTCCTGTAGTGAAGGAAACTAAATCTATACATCCCCATGGAGTATATCCCATTAAATCTACTCCATCTATATTTATAGCCTTATCCATTTCTTCAATATGAGCTCTTAAATAATCTATTCTATAATCATCATTTACAGTTCCATCTTCTTCTTTTACATCTATAGCTCCAAATCCATTTTCAACTATAAATAGAGGAAGTTCGTATCTCTCATAAAGCATATTTAAAGAATAACGAAGTCCTACTGGATCTATCTGCCATCCCCAATCAGAAGCTTTTACATGTGGATTTTTAACACTAGCACTTGAACCTACTACTGAATTTTCATCTAAAGTATCGACGCCTGATTTAACAGCATCAGACATATAATAGCTAAATCCAATATAATCTACTTTTCCTTCTTCTAATATCTTTTTATCTTCTGGTTCCATCTTTATGTTGTAACCTTTTCTTTCCCATTCCTTTAATGCATAGGAAGAATAATGACCTCTACAATGTACATCTGCAAAGAAATAACGATCATGCATAGATTCAACTGATAACATCATGTCATCTGGATTACATGAATACGGATAAATTGGGACGAATGATACCATACATCCTATTTTTAGTTCTGGATTAATCTCATGACCTATTTTAACAGCTAAGGCACTAGCTACTAATTCATGATGAACTGCTTGATACATAACTTCTTCTCTGTTTTCTCCCTCTTCAAAAAGAACTCCTGAACAAGTCCAAGCAAATATTCCATTAGCAACATTTTTTTGATTATTTATTTCATTAAAAGTCATCCAATACTTAACTTTATCCTTATATCTAGTAAATACAGCCTTTGAGAATCTTACAAAACAGTCAATAACTTCTCTACTTCTCCATCCGCCATATTTTTTTGCAAGTCCATAAGGCATTTCAAAATGAGATAAAGTTATTACAGGTTCTATACCATGTTTATGTAATTCATCAAACATATCATCATAAAACTTTAAGCCTTCTTCATTTGGCTCTAATTCATCTCCATTTGGAAAAATTCTTGACCAGGCAATAGATGTTCTAAAGCATTTAAATCCCATCTCTCCAAATAGTGCTATGTCCTCTTTATATCTACTATAAAAATCTATAGCTTCATGGTTTGGGTAGTTATTACCTGGAATTACCCCTTCTGTAATTACTCTTGGCACTCCATGGGCTCCTGCTGTCATAACATCAGCAACACTTGGTCCTTTTCCTCCCTTATTCCATCCACCTTCTAATTGATGTGCAGCAACCGCTCCACCCCACAAAAATTCTTTTGGAAAACTCATTTTTATTTCCTCCTTCATCATCTTCTCAAATATTATTATACATAATAATTAACTTTTTTATTTTATCAAATGAAGAAAAATATTATTTTCAGAATATGAAAAGACAAGTTTTTAAATCCTATAAATTTAAAAACTTGCCTATAATTTAATATTCAATTTTTCCTAAAGACTCTAAACTATCAATGTTATATGAAAAAATCCCTTCATTGGTAACTACATATAGATTGTTTTTAATATAAATTATTCTATTTTCATAACCATAATAACCCGTATTAAATTTTAGCTCACCAAACTTTGACATCACTCTATCTTCTGAGTATTTAGCTAAATATACTATTCCTTCTCTATTTTCCCCATAATCAGTGAAGTTCACCATTGGTATACCTATAATAGATTTTTCTTTATTTAAAAAGAAAGCTTTATGATTATAATTCACCTCTGAATGAGTCTTATTTCCTCCAAAGGCAAGTGTAGATTTTTCCTTTGGAGATGTTCCATCCTTAACATCAAATATAGAAAGCTTTAGTCCTCTATATCTACCCAGCTCATCTCTATTTTCACCAAACCCTATTAAATTTTCCCCATCTAGTGGATGAAGATAGTTACTAAATCCAGGTATCTTAAGTTCCCCAGTAACTTTTGGATTTTTTGAGTCCTTTAAATCTATAACAAATAATGGATCTACCTGTTTAAAAGTAACCATATATGCTGTATCTCCTAAAAATCTAACTGAATAAATTCTCTCCCTTGGTGCAAGACCTTCTAACTTTCCTAATTCCTTAAGATTTTCATCTAATATATATAAATTATTTGTACTTCCCTCTGAAAAACCCTTAGTTGTTGCTATTCTAAAAGTATTATTATTTTCATCCATAGAAAATTGATTTAATAATCTCCCCTTTACCTCACCACTAGCAACTGGATTTATTTGTCCATTTTTAATAGAGTATTTATAAATCAATGTATCTCCATCAGAGAATATAGTATTCTTAGTAGCAAAGTCAGAAAAACTTCCCTTAGATGCAGTAATATATATATTATCCGCTGTTGAATATACGCTTCCTGCACTAGCTAAAACTGTTTCAGTTTTAATTTTTTCATTATAATTATTTATATCTATTGAAGCTATATTAATTATGCTCTCTCCCTTAGTATCTGGAAAATAAGAAATATCCTTAATGTTTGTAACTTCTTCTTTATCATTAAGAGAGTCATAATATCTAGGTAGAGATATTGTTTTCCCATTATCTTTTATAACTCCAGATTTATTATCTTCCATCATTGGATAGATTGAAAATGGATTATTATTTGTTATCATTATTAATTTATTTGAAATTAATCTACTGTTTACTATCTGTCCACTATAATTTAGTTTTCTTTCAAGTTTTAAATTTTCAATATCTTCTTTATTATAAATGCTAAGATCGGTTGCTAAAGAATTATTGTTTTGTGAAATTACTAGTAGCTTATTTTGAGTTATATAAATATCCTGAATAAATCCCTCTAAAGTAATTTTTGTTTCTATTTTCATATTAGTTGGGTCATCACCTTTAACAATTATTACCTCAGAGACATTTCCTCCTTTATAGTCATGTTTAACTGTGTATATATATTTACCATCAGTTTTTACTTTATCCCCTTCTTCAACATTCTCTACCTGGTTATTAGTTTCTGAATAGTCTGATCTTTTCCCACTCCTCTCTATGTTGCTTGAACCTTTAGCTACTTCATTTGCTGTATCGTAATCTATAGCCAATCTTTCTCTTGACAACATAGAGATCAGCTCTTTTTCATTTTTAACCTTTGGCAAGTCTATCCTCCCACTAACATTTGCTGTTCTCATTTCGCTATTACCAAGTTTTAAACTCTTCCCAGCTACCCCAAGTGTAATTATTAATAAAAAGCTACATGCAATTTTTAACCCTTTATTAAAATGTATTTTTCTTTTTTTCCTTTTCCCTTTTTCAAGCCCTCTTTTAACCGCACTAGATAATTCTTTCGGTATCTCTATATTTTTATAATAATCCTCAATATCATTTTTGTTATTTTCTTTCTTCATTCTAAAACCTCCTCCTTAAGCTCTAACCTAAGAATGTTAAGAGCTTTATTAAGACTGCTTTTTATTGTTCCTAACGGTATCTCTAATATTTTTGCTATTTCAGCTAAGGTTAGTCCTTCATAATACTTCATTTGTAAGATAATTTTATATTTAGGATCTAAAGCTTCTATAGCTTTATTTAAATCTATTCTTTCATCATGCTCTTCTATATAGCCTTGATCATTTTCTTCGTATACAATTTGCGCTTTCTTTTTATTTTTGTTGTAGACATCAATAGATAAATTAATAACTATTCTAGTTATCCAAGTGTTAAATAAAGCTTCATTTTTTAATTTTTTTATTGAGGTATATGCCCTGCAAACTCCTTCACTCACTATATCTAGAGCATCTTCTCTGTTGTCCACATAAGAATAAGCTGTAACGTATAACTTTTCTTGTATAGGTTCTATAAGTTTACTAAAAGCTTTGTCATCTCCACCTTTAGCTTTTCTCACCAATTGGCTTGTATCCAAAGTTAAATCCCTCCTCTCATAAATTAGACTTAAGGATCATGCTTTTGGTTCAAGAATTTTTGAAATTTTCCTATTAATCCTTGGAACCCGCATTTTTACTATATATTCTTATATTCTTAACTTCTTATATTCTTAACTTCTTATATTCTTAACTTCTTATATTCTTAACTTCTTATATTCTTAACTTCTTTTATTCTTAACTTCTTAAATTTTTAGGAATATATAAATTTATATTTATTTCTTTATAACTTCTAAAAAAAAGACCTCCAAAATTTCTCTTGGAGGTCTTTTAGCATTACAAATCATAAAAATAACTATTACTAACTTGTTCGCTTTCAAATAAAGCATCACTGTTTTGTTTTATCTTTAAATAGTTTTTATTTGATTCAATAAGCATTTCAAAAATCAAATCAATAGCTAATAAAAAAGGAATATGTTCAGAAATTACTGAGCTGTGTTTAATTGAAAGTCTGTCAGCAGTAACTATCTTTACATCTGCAATAGCATTTGATTTCTGATAATCATAACTTGTAATTGTAACTAGTTTAGCATTTCTTTCTTCTATTATGTTTAAGGACTCAATTATATCTCTAACAGAAATAGATCTAGATATTGTTATAAACAAATCATTTTCTTTTGCATTAATGCTACTTAATTTCATATTAGGTCCATCATTATAGGCTTCAGCACTTATACCTATCATATTAAGCTTCTGTTTTAATTCTAAAGCAGCAAGCCAAGAGCTGAATACTCCAAATATGTATATCCTTCTAGCACCTTTTATTAATTCAACTGCCTTTATTAAATCCTTTTCGTTAATTAAAGAAGCTGTATTTAATATAAGTTCATTATAATCTGATGAAATAGAATCTATAATATTATCATTTTTTTTACTTTTATCTTTTTCTCTCATGTTTCTATAAAAATTATCTTGAGCTAAAGCTATCTTAAAATCATTAAAGCCTTTAAATCCAATCTTTTTACAAAATCTATTAATACTGGTTTCTGATGTGCCAGTTTCATTAGCCATATATGTTATTGTGTTATTAACAACTACTTCAGGATTATTAATAACAAAATTCGCTATTTCATTTTCACTAAAGGTAAAATTCTTCTGCTTTGATATAATCTTAGTTATTACAACGGGAATACTGGTATTCATTAAGTCCTCCTTCTTTCACTTTCAAACAAAATGAATCATTTAAATAAAAATAATCCACATAAAATTTATCTCGATAACCTTTATTATACCATCAAAACAAAATTTTACATAGATTATTATATATTCATGTAAATATATAGCTAATTAACTTCAATTATATATTGAGTTTTAAACCTTTTATCTTCCTCTAGCTTTATTATTCCCTCTTTTTTTGTTATATCATACTCATCACCATAGGTTGAATTTATTCCATGCCAAGGTTCTATACACAGGAATGGAGCATCATTAATTGCTGACCATATTCCTACATAAGGAAATCCCTTAATACTACATTTTATTTCTTTAGAGTTTTTTCTATTTTTTAATATTATATATTCTGATTTTAGATTTTCTAATATTATAGCTCCTTTGTAAAACAAGGCATGATTAAGACTTAGAATTTTTTCATTATCAAAAAAATCTACTTTCTCTCCAGTAAGAAGTCTCTCCCCTAATAGTAGGCGTTTAACATTTTCATTCACTTCAAATTCTAAATAATAGTCCTCCATGGATTCATTATCTAAAAGTGGACACTTAAATGCTGGATGAGCTCCTATTGAAAAAAACATGTCCTTATTATCCCTATTTATAACCTCAAATTCTGTTTTAAGTGAAGATTCTAAAAGGGTATATTTAATATTTAGCTCAAATTCAAAGGGGTAACTTTTTCTTGTTTCCTCATTACTGCATAATCTAAAAGCTATTGAATCTGAACTTTTATAAACCACTTCAAACTCACTTTTACTTCCAAAACCATGTCCCATCATTTCATATGTTTTTCCCATATGTGTATATTTATCTTCTGGCAGCTTTCCTACAATGGGAAATAATATAGGTGACTGGCCTTTCCAATACTTCTCATCTCCTTGCCACAAAACCTCACACTTATCTTTAATGCTCTTTACACTTGTAAGCTCCGCTCCAAAAGTTTTAATTTCTATACTAAGATACTCATTTTCTATTTTTTCTATCATAAATCACCTCAAAAAAATTCTCAAAGCCTTAATATAAAGCTTTGAGATTATAAAACACTAAGATTTACCGAGTTAATATATAGATTCCCTTCACCCTATTAACTTATTAATTCTTTTTTCCAAGAAGTTATCATATCATTGAAATTAGTTAAACTTATTTCTCCTGTTTCAATTAAATATACATAATCATAAATATTAGGAAGATATTTTAATCCTAATACCTCTTTGCAAAACTTGTGTGCAGCTATTTCTGAACACTTTAAAACAGAAGCTTCTTTTTTAAAGCTTAGTAATTGAAATGTACAGATAGGTTCCAATATATCATTTGTGTATTTTTTATCTCTATGTTCTAAATAGTGATAAAATTCGTGAGCTAGATGAATATTTATTACCTCTTCATAAGTGAGTTTATCTTTTTCCTCAACCATCTTATTATAGGTATTCATAAGATCCATAAGTGAGTCTTCATATATTTTAATAATGTTCTCTTTTTTTGAGAAGTTTATTTCTGCTCTAAACTGAACGCTATAAAATTTACCCGATTTTTTTACAAACTCTACTTTAATCTCATTTTCATTACATAATTTAATCAAATTTGAGGTTTTATACTGTTTTCCCTTTTCTTCACCTAGTCTTAAAGATTCAGTTATATAGTAGCTTACTTTATCTTTAGGAATTTTATGAAATACCAGATCATTTTTTAGCTCTCCATAAGCTAAAACTTCATCATCCAACCTATCTAAAATATCAAGAATTTTCTCCATATCAATTACTCCCTGCTTTTTTATTGATAAACTAATGCAATAATCTCATTATCCTCTTGAAGATATTGTGTTTCTACTTCTATTATTGATAAAAGCTGTTCCTTGGTCTGCATTCCTGTTAAATCAAGCATCTTTTCTTTGTAAAATAAAAACACTTTAGGAATTGTTGCATTTGCATCTGAGTATATGGTGTTGTCATCTAAAAATTCATCAAAAACACTGCCTAGTTGATTTTTTCTAAAAATTAAGTTATTTGCGTTTTCTTTCTTTAATCTTACAATTCCTTCACGATCCACCACACAAAGATTATTTAAGTTTTTCTTAAATAGCCCAAAAAACATTTTCTTTTGCTGTACAGATTTAAACAAACTCCATCTTCCAGTTTTAGCTATACCTTGAACCGTTGATTTCTCTACACTTAAGGCCTCAGATACTATCTCTTGCATCTTATCTTCGGATACTTCACTTTGAGTAAGATCTTTAGATCTTAATTCTGTTGAACCTGTAGCTATAGCTCTTAATATATTTTTCTGGCTATCTATTTCTATTGTAACATCAACTGTAGCTTCATTTGCTCCTGACTTTACTATCTTCTCTATAATTTCTTCTCTTATTCTCTTTATATCTTCTTCATTTGGATTTAATACAGATTTCTCTATCTGCTCACGAACCATAGCAAGTGCAACCCCTATTGTCGATATGTATGGTGCATTTTTTGCTATTTTCCATTTAAAATCTTCTTTGTCTGCTAGAGCTGGAACCAATACTGCTCCACTTCCTCCGCCTCCAACTAAAGTAATAAACTTTCTATCTAAATCATATTCATCTATCATTTCATTTACTATTTCCATAACCTTTTTAACAGCTATGTCCATAGCCTGCCTAGCTGCCTCTTCAACAGATATATCAAGGTAGTCTGCAAGAACTTGCCATGCCTTTTTTGCACTATTTACATTCCCTCTAGCATAATCATCTTCTGGAATGTACCCTAATATATTTGAAGCTCCAGCTAAAGTTAGTGAATACTCTTTCCCATCCTCACATTCTATAATTACATAGCTTTTAGGATCATCATCTCTTGGACTTATAAATTTTATTTTAGGGTTATTAATCTTATCTTCTGCTGCAAAAGATTCATAATCCTTGCCTGCAATATGAGCGCTTCTAGGACCAACATCAGTTATTTTCTTATCCTCAACCTTTATCATACTTCCTCCAGCAACTCCTAATGTTCTTACATCTAGAGATTGAAGGTAGGTTTTATGCCCTCCTACTTGAGCATTTTTTATCATTACTTTTCCATTTTTAATTACTGATATATCTACGCTGGTTCCACCAACTTCAAAAAATATCCCATCAGATATTTTTTCATACATAAGTGCACCTGCAACTCCAGCAGCAAGTCCTGATAACATTGTAAGTATTGGTCTTTTTCTAACTTCCTCAACACTCATTACTCCACCATCACAACGCATTATCATAAGCTGTGATTTTATCTTAGCATCCTTAACAGCCTTTTCTGTCATATTAGCAGTTTCCATCATCTTAGGTATTAAACTTGCATTAACTACTGCTGTTCTTGTTCTAATTTTCAGTCCATATAATTGTGAAATTTCATGTCCACCAGTTGCATATATATTTTTTGAATTAGCTATATCTATTACTTTAAGTTCATTTGATGGATCATCAACACTATAGGCTTCTGAGGCAACTATAACCTCTGCACCTTCTTTTATTAGCCCATCAATTGTACTATTAATATTTGTTTCATTTAAGGTTTTAGAATCACAGAAATTATGATAGGTTTTCAAAAACTTTCCTGGTGCTAATTGTATATCAGAGGTTTTAGTCTCATTTTTAGCACTACCTGCATCTATTCCTGTTCCCATTCCAATGATTCCTATTTTAGCTACATCACCTTCAAGTAATGCATTAGTTGCTTGAGTTGTTCCATGTGCTATAAACATAACATCATCAGGAGATATATTATTATCACTTAATACCTTATCTATTATTCTAACTATTCCTCCAGCAACTCCTTCACTGCTAGCATGAGTTGTTGGGATCTTTTGCTTAGCTATAATTTCATAGCTTTCATTATCTATAACAACTGCATCTGTAAAAGTTCCTCCAACATCTATACCTATTCTAACTTTCTTTCCCATACTATACCTCCTATTATGAATAGGAATAGGATACTAAACGCATCCCATTCTTTTATTTATTTAAATACTACAAAACTTGCTATTATCATTGAAATTAATACTGATACTAAAATCCATACTATTGTTTTCTTTAAAATTTCATTTATATCTGTTTTAGTAAAGTCCGCTGCCCAAACATTGTGTGAATTTGTAGGGTCACATACTGCTTGTAGATTACTATCTATACGTAATGCTAACATTGCAGCTATAGGATTCATTCCTGCTGAAATCATAAGAGCTGCTATACCGCTTCCTAGTCCCCAAACATTTAGTGGTCCTCTATAGATTGCTAAAGGCGCTAATACAGTGAATATAAGTATATAAGCTATTGGACTTGTAGGTATTATTGCTTTTATTAATGGTTCTATTATTGTAGCAACTTGTGGTGCCATAACAGAATTTAATAATATTCCTATCCCTATCATAAGTCCCATTGCACCTGCAACATCTTGAATTCCGTCTATAAGTGCACTTGATAATACATGTATAGGTCTTTTAGGTGTTGCAAGTAATATTGCTATTGCTGCTCCTATAAAGATAGATGGAACTATAGTTAACTTAAATGCAAACACTAATACTACTGGTATAATTGGGCTTATCATAGCTATTGCTCTAACATTTTTGTTATCATTATTTATTACTTCATTTTTTATTGGCATAGCCCAAGCTCTTTTGCTTCTTCCACCTTTTTTTGTATAAAATACAATCATTGCTAGAGATACTACTATTAGTGGAATCGCTGGTATTAAAGTATAAGCTGCAACTGTATTAACTGGAAGTTTCACTACATCTGTGTAAACACCCCAGTTTGAAACGTTAAAGGTTACCCCTACTGCATTTGCTAATAATAGTACCATAGCACTTACTAGTGGACTTAACCCTGCTGTAAGCATTATTGGTATTATGATTGTTCCAACTAATATAACCATACCTAAACCTGAAGATGCTGAAAATATTACTGATGCTGCTACAAAAAATGTAATAGCTATTCCAAGTGGTTTATCTCCAGCAAGTTCAGCTGCTTTTTTTATAATTGATTTAGTCACGCCTACCTTGCTAAGTATCTGTCCAAACCAAGCACCAAAAATTAATCCAGCTATTGCTGTTGACATCTTCATAGCTCCAGCCTCTAAAACATTTTTAGCAATTGTATAAGTCTCTGCATTACTTGACATAAATGGAACCCCTGCAATTAAAGCAAAGACAACTCCCATTATAGGTAAAGCTAATATTGTTGGCACCTTCTTTGTCATCATAAGAATAACTGATATTATAAATACCGCTAAAATTCCGATAGCCTGAATTGTTTGAATTGAACCCATTTTATAATTCCTCCCTAAAATAATTAATTTTATATATCTAAATATGCCCCTTGATTTAATAAATTTTCTTGAAGTTCATTAATATCTATATCTTTAACTGCTTTATTATTTTTACTTGCCAAAGCTGCTGCTATACCTCCAGCATGTCCTATTGCTCCAACTGTCGGGGTTGTCCTTATTGCAGCTTGAGCTTCAAAAGTCGCTGATATACATCTTCCAACAACAATTAAATTGTCTATCTTCTCACTTACTAAGCTTCTGTATGGTATTCCGTAATATTCTCCCCACTTTAGATGCCCATGAGATGTTCCTTCTCCATCTGGACTATGAATATCAATTGGATAACCAGAGTGAGCTATAACATCTTGAAACTTCTTTTGTTCTAGTAAGTCTTCTGCTGTTATTGTATATATACCTTGTATTTGCCTTGATCCTCTTACTCCAATTGATGGTCCTGTTGAAACAACCACTGCATTTTCAAAACCTTTAATTCTCTTTTTCAAGAATAATTCTAATTCCCTACATTGTTTTCTTCCTTCTATTTCGGCCTTAGTTAAACTCCAAGCATCTGTTCCATCACAACCTAAAATCCTAGTTGTATTTATTATTACTTCACCTGGGTTATTTGTTTCAAAGAAAAGTACATCTTCTCTTTTAATAGATATCTCTTTATTTTTTTTACCTTCTTCGAATTCTTTTACAAATCCTATTACCGATAACCTTGATACCTTGTCCATCAACGAAACGTCTCTATGAATTCTAGTAAAATTATCAGGATTATTTTTTATATATTCCTTAATTTCCTCCATATTAACATTTCTCATCTTCATCTTTAATGTCATAGGTTGAGCAGCTCCATCACTTTCTCTTCCTTTTTTACAAGGAACTCCAGACAAATATGCAAGGTCTCCATCACCAGTTGCATCTATGAATACTTTAGCACTAAGTAAACTTTTACCTGACTTATTACATACTTCTATACTCTCAACCTTTTTTTCATATACGTTTACATCTGTGAGCATAGTGTGATATAGAACTTCTCCTCCACTTTCTAATAACATACATTCTAACTCATATTTCATACCCTCCGAGTCAAAAGGTGTTACAGTATAAGTGTAAGTTGTAGAATCAATTATATGTCCCTGTGATTTTCCTGCTTTCTTCATTCTTTCGATTAACTCATCAGTAATTCCTTTAATAACTTGTTTTTCTCCTGCATGAAAAGTCATCATTGGTCCTACTCCACAAGAAGTTAATGCTCCTCCTAAAAACCCTGCGCCTTCAATTATAAGTACTTTTTCACCCATTCTAGCTGCTGCTATAGCTGCAACTGAACCAGAAATTCCACCACCTACAATAACTAAATCATAGTTTTTCATTTATTCTCTCCCTTCAACAAAATTCATGATATCGTTTTAATACTACATTTTTAATTTACCACACGCATTCTTTCTTGTAAATAGTTTTTAAAAATAATTTTCATTATTTTCGTTTTTTTCGGATAAAATTTTCTTAATCCTCCTTTTTAGAGTCAAAATAAAAATCTCCATGATTATATTTCATGAAGATTTTTATTGATATTCAATGCTTATTCTTTCTAATTCACTGTACTTTTCAACCAATTTAATAAACTCCTCTTTATAATTTAAACTAAAGAAGAATCTTTTAGGTATAATGATTACCCCTATAGCCTCTCTATAAATGTATATCTTTTCTTTTGTTTCAACGATTTTTTTTATTGCAGTCCAGTGACTTTCATATATCCCAGTTTTATTATTTTCAAATACTCCTTCAGGACGTATTAATATTTTATGATTACCAAATAAATACTCCTGTTTTCCTCTATTAATCATTCTTTCTAGCCTTATTTTAAGCATGGCTTCAAAAAATTTTGGATAAAAAATAACCCAAACCAAATATATAATTATAAATACAATAAGCCATATCTCAAAAGATATTGTACTTATCTTTCTTCCTACAAATGGCGCAACTAAAAAAATTAGTGATATTATATATCTTTGTATAAACAGTAATTTCTTCATTGTACTTGATGCCATTAAAGTAAAGAGGTCATACTCTATATAATCTTTTTTTGAAAGTTCATATTCTAGTTCAAACATAAATTATTTCCTTTCAATTAACTTATTAAAAGTGCAGGTAACTTTTTATTACCTGCAAACTTAATTAATTCATTAACTCCAAAAACTCTTTATTTTTCATCGATACTTCAGAATATATATTTTTTTTATATATTTCATCTCCAACTTTTGATTTTATGCTTATATATCCTAGATAATCATCTTTCATTATTTTTTTAGTTGGAGTTATAAGAACCATTTCGGATTCTATTCCATCTTTAGGAGCCATAATACTAATCTTGTCATCCTTAACTAAATCAAGAAACTTGCTATTTTTATCCTTAAAATAATCATGAACATTAACCGAATAATCAGAATAATTTTCTTTTACATATTCAAACAATTTAGTACTTTCTCTCCATCTTTCTGGGCAGTTTAAAACAACAGTAATTATATCTCTGTCTTGATACCTAAAGGAAGATACTAAACATTTACCTGCTCCACCTGTATATCCTGTTTTAACTCCATTAGCTTCCGGAACTTGAAAAAGCATTTTATTTATATTGTTGTAGTCTCTTGAGAAGTTATATTTAACTCTAGATATTTCTCTTGTTCCTACTATTTCTCTAAAAATATCATTTTCCATAGCTTTTTTAGTAGCAATTGCTAAATCATAGGCTGTAGAATAATGATTTTCTGTATCTAAACCATGGGGAGAGTTAAAAGAACTATTAATTAGTCCTATATTTCTTGAACATTCATTCATCTGTTTATAAAAATTTTCTTTAGTTCCCCCTATTCCTTCTGCTATTGCAATAGCAGCATCATTGCCTGACTTATACATAAGTCCATATAAAAGTTCTCTTAAAGCTATTTCTTCTCCTTCTCTATAACCTACAGTAGAGCCATTAATGGTTGCAGAACTTTTACTTATTTTAAATTTTTCATCTACATTTCCTCTATTTAAGGCTACTAATGAAGTAACAATTTTAGTTGTACTAGCCATAGGTACTATTTCATGGGCATTTTTTGCATATAATATTACGCCACTTTTACCGTCTATAGCTACAGCTGCCTTTGCGTCAATTGATATTTTTTTTGTTTTTGCTTGCGCTGCAGTTGTTATCATAAATAAAAAACAAATAAACAACAATGATATTTTTTTTGCCATAAAATCACCTCATTTTATAGTGTGTATTATTATTTAAATTTAATTCAATTAATAAATGTTTAATTTTAACACTTATGGATAAACTTAAAGATATAGTTAATGAGGTGATTTACTTGTATATAATATTTGTTCTTGTTATTCTTATTTTTATCCCTTTTCCTATAAAATTTTCACTTTATGTTAATAATAAGATAATTAAAATTTATTTATATAATAAAGAGATAAAAATAAAAAAATCTGATAAGAAAAAAAAGTCTCCAAAGAAAAAGAAAAACTATAATTTTATTTTTAATTGGAAAAAATTTTTGCATATAATAAAACATTCTAAATTTAAGCCTAGATTATCTTACAAGTATAAACTTCTTTACGATACCTCTGATGCTTATTACACCGCAATTTTAAATGGATATTTAAATATATTATCAAGTTCACTTCATCATTTATTATTATGGTTTTTTAAAATTAAGAAATTTAATATACAAGTAAATCCTTTATTTAAAAATGAATTTAACATTGAATTTCAATTTAAAGGAATAATTTATATAAATTTTGTAAAACTAATCATTATTGCTATTAATTTATTAAAATGCATAAAAAAGGAGGTGTCCCCTTTAAGGGAGGCATATGAACAATGATAATCATCCTATAGAAAATTTAATGAAATGTACCATGGAAAATTTAAAAGAAATGATTGATGTTAACACTGTAATAGGTGATGCTATTGAAACAAAAGACGGTAGCTGCATAATACCTATATCTAAGGTTAGTGTGGGATTTGCATCTGGTGGAAGTGAATTTGGAACTGAAAAAATAGCCAGTGAGAAAGATCAACGTTATCCTTTTGGTGGTGGTTCTGGTGCTGGTGTGTCAGTAAAACCTGTAGCTTTTTTAGTAATGCGTGATAATTCTGTTAGATTATTACCTGTTGATGCTAATAATACTTATGATAGAATTGTTGATACTATCCCTCAAGTCATAGAAATGATTAAAAACAAGTTATCTAAAGACTCTGAGGAAGATGGTCATACTAAAGTTAATGTTAATGTAGAATAACTAAAAAACCAGAGTTTAAAGATTATTCTTCAAACTCTGGTTCTTCTTTTTGTTCTTCTGTATTAAATAAGTCAAGAGAAGGTAGCTCTTTTAGGGTTTCTAAACCAAAAGCCCTTAAAAACTCTTCCGTAGTTCCAAAAAGTATCGGTCTTCCTGGAACCTCTAACCTCCCTATTTCTTTTATAAGGTTTCTTTCTAATAATCTATGAAGAGCTGAATCGCTTTTTACTCCTCTTATATCATCAATATCTACTCTTGTGATAGGTTGTCTATATGCTATTATAGCTAAACTTTCTAAAGAAGCTTGCGATAGAGATTGTCTCACATTTTTCTTAAGTAATTTCTGTATATAATCACTATTATGTGACTTAGTAACAAATTGATATCCACCTTCAATGGAGATTAACTTAATCCCTCTGGATTTATCATTATCAAGTTCTTTTTCCATTTCTTTAATCAACTCCAAACACTCTTCTTCAGAGCATTCTAAAATAGCCCCAATGTCTTTTATTTTTAATGGTTCTCCAGCTACAAATAACAAGCTTTCAATTATAGATTTTAACGATTCTTTTTTAGAAACTTCAGTAAATTCATATTGATTAATATCTAATTTACTCATCTACTTCAATCCTTTCAACATAAATTTCTTCAAAACTATTTTCTTGTAATACTTTTACTTGCTTGTCTTTAATAAGTTCTAATAAAGCTAAAAATGTAACTATAGTTTCTATTTTGCTTTCACATTCACTTATTATATCGTTGAACTTGTACACTTTTTTATTACCTAACAATTCTTTTATGTACACTATCTTATCCTCAACTCTATATCTATCCATTTCAATAGTTTTGCTCATATTACTTACATTAGATTCGTTCATCTTATTTTTCATCTGTTCAATAAGGTTATTATATATGTTATATAGATCTAACATAGTAATATTTTTAAATATGTCTTCATTATTTTTATCAGTTTTAGGTTCTTCAATTATTTCAGGTTTCTTCGAAAAGACAACTCCATTATATAAACTTTTTTCTTTTAAAAATTCAGCTGCCCCCTTAAACTTTCTGTATCTTATAAGTTTTTCTACAAGGGAAAGTTCAGGATTTTCATCCTCTTCTTCATTTTTTATTTTAGGAAGTAAGGTTTTAGATTTAATCTCCAGTAACGTGGAAGCCATTACAATAAACTCTGAAGTTATCTCTAAGTCTAATTCCTTCATTGTTTTTAAATGTTCTAGATATTGATTAGTAATTTCAAAAATTCTAATATTATATATGTCCATTTTATTTTTTCTTATTAGATGTAATAATAAATCAAATGGTCCTTCAAAGTTTTCTATTTTTATCTTCATAATATCCATAATAATTACTCTCCTGCATTTTATAGCACATTTATAATAATATCAATGAGCGTAACTTAGTTCAAGAAAAAAGTCACGCTCATTAATATTTATATTATTCTAATCCTTCTCATCTTTATTTATATTATTCTAATCCTTCTCATTAATATATTTAAACTCCACCTTTAAAAAGGTTCCTGAAGTTGTATTTTAGATTATCTATAAATCCACCTTTTTTAACATCTCTATCTGCATATAGCTCAACTTCTGCTATTTTTTGTTCTCCTAAGTAGTATTCACATACCCCTATTTTTTCACCTTTTGTGTATGATCTTCTACTTTCATCTAAAGAAATCTTTTGTTCAACGCTATCTCCTGAACCTCTAGGGAATACTAATACCACTTCTTCTTTAGCTTTTGCAATAAAGAATTTATCTTCGCTCTTATTAAGCGGTACTTTAACTACATCTGCATCCTTATCTAGAATCTTTTTACCTTCAAATTTAGAGAAACCAAAATTTAATAATAATGATGCATCTCTATTTCTTATTTTATATGTAGGTGCTCCCATAATTACACTTAACATTCTTACACCTTCTCTAGTTGCTGTAGCAGATATACAATATTTAGCTTCCTCAGTATATCCAGTTTTTAGTCCATCACAGCCCTTAAAGAATCTTACTAACTTATTATGATTAACTAATTCAATTGGTGCTTTTCTTCCTTCTGATATAGTCTCCATATAAGTGCCTGTATATTTTAGTATAGTTGGGTGCTTTAATAGTTCTCTAGACATTATTGATATATCATATGCTGAGGATAAATGACCTTCTGCTGGCAAACCAGTACAGTTTTTGAAGGTAGTATCCTTCATTCCAAGTTCTTGTGCTCTTTTGTTCATTAATTCAACAAAAGCTTCTTGTGTTCCTGCAAGATATTCTCCCATAGCTACAGCTGCATCATTACCTGAGGCAATCGCTATCCCTTTTAATATCTCTTCTACAGTTCTTATCTCTCCTATATCTAATAGCATGGTGCTTCCGCCCATTTTTTTTGCATTTTCTGATGCGGTTATTTTATCATCAATTTTTATTTTTCCTGAGTCAACAGCCTCCATAGCTAAAAGCATAGTCATTATTTTCGTAACTGATGCAGGTGCAAATTTCTCATGGGAATTTTTTTCATACACTATTGTACCGCTTTTAGCCTCCATAAGTAATGCACTCTTTGCTTCAACCTCTATTCCTCCATTAGTGCCAGCGTCTTCCGCTTTAACTCTTAAGCTTGTGCTTCCTAGTGAAAATATACTTGTAATTAATAATATTTTTGCTATAAGTTTTTTATCAAATTTCATCATTTGTACTCCTCCTTTCAGAAATATCTTTACCAAAATAAAAAAAAACATACAAAAATAAGACTCTTTAACATCTTATTTTTGTATGTAATATTCATCCAAAAATCACATCATTATCTACATTACTATATCATGGATATATTGTATAGTATTGCATTTATCACTAATGTAGAATGCCTCTTCAGCTACTTTTTTTGCATCTTCGCAAACCTCCAAATTAGTATGGAGAGTACATATAGCTTCACCTACTTTTACCTTATCTCCAACCTTTTTGTTTAGGGTGATTCCAGCTGCAAAATCTATACTATCTTCTTTAGTTTTTCTTCCAGCTCCAAGTAGCATTGCAGCAATACCTATCTTTTCTGCTTCTATATGAGAAACATATCCATCTTCTTTTGCTTTAACTTCTATATGATATTTAGCTTTAGGAAGTAAATCAACATTTTCAACAACTTCAGAGTTCCCACCTTGAATCTTAACAAACTCTTTTAGCTTTTCTATAGCTTTTCCTGACCTTATTATACTTTCTAAGTTTTTATAAGCTTCCTCAAATTCATTAAATGCTCCACCTAATACAGCCATGTGAGATGCAATGGTTAATGCTACAGTAGTTTCATCCTCTGATCCATGCCCCTTTAAAACTTCTATAGCTTCTCTAATTTCATTAGCATTACCAACTTCATGGCCTAAAGGATTATTCATATCTGTAATTATAGCAACGGTTTTTCTATTTAGCATCTTACCTATGTCTACCATAGTTCTAGCTAATTCTCTAGCATCATCTACTGTCTTCATAAAAGCTCCAGCTCCAACTTTTACATCCAAAACAATAGCATCAGCTCCAGAAGCTATTTTTTTACTCATTATTGAACTTGCAATAAGTGGTATACTGTCTACTGTTGCTGTAACGTCTCTTAATGCATATATCTTTTTATCTGCTGGAGTTAAATTTCCTGACTGACCAACTATTGCCATTTTATACTTGTTTACATTGTTTATAAACTCTTCACTAGTTAACTCTGTCTTAAATCCTTCTATAGATTCTAATTTATCTATAGTCCCGCCTGTATGCCCTAATCCTCTTCCTGACATCTTAGCTACAGGTATACCTAATGAAGCTACTAGTGGTATAACTATTAAGCTAATTTTATCTCCAACACCACCTGTTGAATGCTTATCTACTTTTATTCCTTCAATAGCTGTTAAATCCACTTGATCTCCTGAATTAACAAAAGATAAGGTCATATTGGATATTTCTTCTTTATTCATACCCTTAAAATATACTGCCATTAAAAATGCTGACATTTGATAATCTGGAATTTCACCTTTAGTATAACCTTGAACAGCAAAATCAATTTCTAATGCTGTTAAAGCTTCACCTTGTTTTTTCTTCTGAATAATATCTACCATTCTCATTTTATATACCTCCGCTTTAAGTTTTCCACTATCCATCTTTTTTATCCTTTTGGATAATTGTTTAAGTATATTTTTAAAATTGTGTAATCGCTCACACATTATTTTCTTTTAAAGGGACACAATTAAGGTCCCTAATTAAGCTCTTGGATGAGATCTCTTATAGATTACATTTAATCTATCAGAGTTTATTATTTCATAGTAAGTATCCATATATGTTAAAACTTGATTCCCTAATAACTTTTGAACCGCTCTAACATTTGCTCCATTTTCCAATAAATGAACTGCAAAAGAATGCCTGAAAGTATTAAGATTAACACTTTTCCTAATTCCTGCTCTTTCACAATAAGATTTTACTATTCTCCAAACTCCTTGCCTTGTTAACTTATTTCCATTTAAATTAATAAATAAATACGGAGATGTAAGGTATCCAACCCTATCTCTTTCTGATAAGTATTCGTTTAAAGCTCTAACTGCCGAACTTCCTATAGGAATCAATCTATCTGTTCTTTTATTATCTTTACATGCAACAAAGGACATCTCTGTATTAATATCTTGGATTTTTAATGCCGTTAATTCACTTACCTTCATACCAGTAGCATACATAATCTCAAGTAAAGCCTTGTCCCTTACTCCTTTAAGACTATCTTTGTCTACAATATTGATTATCCTATCAATTTCATCTACTGTCAATATCTCCGGTATTTTTTTGGATAAATTTGAAGTTTTGTAGGTTATTTCTGGTACTTCTTTAATAAGTGCTTTTTTCTTTAAAAATCCATAAAAATTTCTAATAGAAATAATTATCCTGTTGACACTTCTTTCGCTTTTTCCTTGACTAATTAAATACTTAATGTATTCACTGATACAGTCTTTATCAGATTCTAGAATTTCAATTTTTTTCGTATTTAATAAAAATTTACTATATAATGTTATATCTGTAACATAGGCTAATACTGTATTTTTACTTTTTGAGCTATCATATAAATATTCCTCATAACTTTTTAGTATCTCCTTCATTTTTCTCTCCCATAAAATTACTTAATAAAACCATTCAAAGAACTGTTAAAGATAGATTGTAGTAATAATAAATCTTATTATACTCGGACTTATAAAGGCTTCTATAAAAATTCCTATACCCAATAATATGGAAAATATTATCAATATATTCCCAAACTCCGCTATATCTATAGATATTTTTTTATTTTTTGTAAATTTACTTTTAAATTTATCAAATGACATACTAAAACATATAGTACTTAAAAGTATTAAGCAGGGTATAATGAAAATGTTTTGAGGAATTATTGCGGCTAAGGCTAGTCCAATACCTTTGTATTCATATGTTGTAAGTAAAAAAGAAAAAGTAAAACCTATAGAATATCCTTTCCATAAATCTATTAATAATATAAAAGGAAAACCAAAAATAAAGATTCCTAATAAAATTATTGCTATAAAAAGAATCGCATTGTTTTTTATTGATGAAAACAATATGTCACTATGATTTATATTTTCATTTCCTAAATTTGTTGAAAAACTAGTAAAATAATTACTTAACTCTGATCTATTAAAATCTCCCATGTACTTTATGGTATATGCTCCCAAAACAATTCCTATTGAAAAGAAGAGAAATGTCATTAAGTAGGCCCCTTTATTTTTTCTCATACTTTCCTCAAACAAACTTTTAAACTTCATTCTTATATACCTCCTTGTTACCATAATTATCTTTATGATATAAGGAATATAATTATTCTTATTAAAAAAATAAAAAAATAAACTGCCTTGAAATAGTAGATAAATACTATCTAAAGGCAGTTTTCTAAATTAAAACATATAATAGAGCTGATAATGTTTTACTATCATATATTTCTCCATTTAATATCAACTTCTTAATTTCTTCCATTGAAAATTCTTTAACATTTATAAATTCATCTTCATCTCCTTCCTTAATTCCTGTTTTTAGGTCTTTCGCTAAATAAATATGTATATACTCATCACAAAATCCAGGGGCCGTAACTATTTTCCCTAAAAATTTTATATTATCAGATTTAAATCCAGTTTCTTCTTCCAATTCTCTAACAACACTTTTTTCAGGAGATTCTCCCTTGTCTATCTTTCCTGCTGGTATTTCCAATGTAATTTTGTCTAATGCCTTCCTATATTGCTCAACAAACAACACCTTATTATCTTCAGTAATAGCTATTACCGCAACTGCCCCTGGATGTCTTATTACATCCCTATTAGCTGTATTTCCATCTGGTAATTCTACTTGTATCTTTTCATATATTAGAAAATCACCTTCATAAACGGTACTTTTCTTTAAAGTTTTTTCTACTAAGTTCATATGACACCTCTTAAAACATAGTTTATTAATATTTAGTATATTATACCAGAATAATCTCCCCTATTACATCCTTAAATGCTTTTCCCTCTATATTAAAATTTTCTATCATTTCTTCAAAAGAGCTAAACCTTTGTTCACTATAGTCAACATCTGTTTCATATACACTGTATTTATCTCCAAAATAACATATAGAATAATACCTATTATTATATCTAAAAATCACATCATTTTTTTCTATTTCGTTTTTTAATTTTTCTTTATTCATTGTAGTCCCCCTATTTTTATAAATAATAAATTCATTATTATATTTACCACTTTAAATAAAAATACCCCTATAATCTATATTTGTAATAGTAAAATAATATAAAAAAGATTGATATATTATTGTTTTTGTAATATATTTTGTTTAAGTAAATCTATTCATTAATAATTCTATGAATATATTAAATAACAGAAAATCATTAACAGTTATATATATTCATATGAAAAATTAAGTCATCAAATAAAATATTAATGGGGGCAAAATATTATGAAAGAAATAGAAAGAGAAACTCTTGACCAGTATACAAATAAATACAGCAAAATATGTAGTGAAACTAGTCTTATTGATATAAGCTTATATGAAAAATACGGGGTAAAAAGAGGGCTTAGAGATCAAAATGGGAAAGGTGTAGTTACTGGAATTACAAGTATATCTTCAATTAAATCACATGAAGAAGTTAATGGAAAAAGCATTCCTTGTGAAGGGGAACTTCTTTATAGAGGTTATAATATCATAGATTTAATTAAGGGTTTTGTTAATGACAAGCGTTACGGTTTTGAAGAGACTACATATTTACTTTTATTTTCCAAACTTCCTACTGAAAGTGAGCTTACTAAGTTTAAAAGCGTATTAAATATCACAAGAGAGCTTCCTAAAAATTTTGTACGCGATGTAATTATGAAAGCGCCAAGTAATGATATCATGAATTCCTTAACTAAAAGTATTTTAACACTTTCATCCTATGATGAAAATGTTTCTGATCTATCATTAGACAATGTTTTAAAACAATGTCTAATGCTTATAAGTATATTTCCTATGCTTGCAGTTTATGGATATCATGCCTATAACCACTATGAGGCTAAAGAAAGTTTTTATATTCATAGACCAGATGAAAATCTTTCAACAGCTGAAAATATATTAAGAATGTTAAGACCTGACACAAAATATACATCTCTTGAAGCAAGTGTACTTGATACAGCCTTAATGCTTCATATGGAACATGGTGGCGGTAATAACTCCACTTTTACAACAAGAGTGGTTTCATCATCAGGTTCAGATACTTATTCAGTTATCTCAGCAGCTTTATCCTCTTTAAAAGGAGGTAAACATGGTGGAGCAAACATTAAGGTTGTAGAAATGATGGAGGATATTAAATCAAATGTTAATAATATAAATGATGAAGATCAAATAAGAGCTTATCTTAAAAAGATGCTTAATAAAGAAGTATTTGATAAAAGAGGTTTAATATATGGAATGGGACATGCTGTATATACAATCTCCGATCCAAGAGCAACTGTTTTCAAAGGTTTTGTAGAGAAACTAGCAATAGAAAAATCTAGAGATACTGATTTTAAACTATATTCAATTATAGAAAGACTTGCTCCTGAAGTAATAGCAGAAGAGCGTAATATCTATAAAGGAGTAAGTGCTAATGTAGATTTTTATAGCGGCTTTGTTTATAGTATGTTGGACATTCCTTTAGAGCTTTATACTCCAATTTTTGCAATGGCAAGAATTGTTGGTTGGAGCGCGCATCGTCTTGAAGAACTTATAAATACAGATAAAATAATAAGACCAGCATACGAAAGTATAGTTACCGAAAAATTATATAAAGGGATTAATGAACGATAAAATTTGAGAGCATACTAGATTTTTTTAAGTCTAGTATGCTCTCATTTTTCTCGCTTTCTCGCTTTCTCGCTTTCTCGCTTTCTCGCTTTCTTAGGGCAGTCAACTTTTTCTGCGACTTTTTTTGCAAGCTGTTTTTATCCAAAAAATAATTTCATCTACAAAATATAAGTAAAAGGATTAGATTGAAGCTGCCCCACTTCCCTGTAGAGGCTTCTTCTCAATCCTCATTAGATTCCTTCTAAGTACGACACAACAACATAATGACATTTTGACATTTTGACATTTTGACATTTTGACATTTTGACATTTTGACATAGGTAGTCTACTTTTCTTCCTACTCATTATTCATCTTTTATAAAAAAATATTCTTAAACTTCTAAAAGGATTAGATTGAAGCTGCACTTCTATTCTGTAGAGACTTAAATGATTAGATTGAAGCTGAGGAGAGCTTCTACCGATTAGCGGTGCAAGTCTCATTAGATTTATTTATACCAATATGGATTAGACTGACGCTGAGAAAGAGAAGGGATTTGATGAAGTTCTTTGAACTTCTACAGATAAGCCGCTAAAAGGAATTGATGAAGCTGAGGAACGCTTCTACAGATCAGAAGTGCAATTCTTCAATTATTTATTGTCAATCTTTTTATCAAAAAGTTTAATTTATCTGTTATTAATTCTTTTTACCTCTTTACCTCGATGCCTTAATGCTAGAATTCCTATAAAAAAAAGAGCCTATAACTTTAGACTCTTAATTTGTAATTGGATTATATTTTTCCCATAAACACTCTGTTATTTTCATTTCAGT
Organism: Clostridium sp. YIM B02506; assembly: GCF_022324845.1. NCBI lineage: Bacteria > Bacillati > Bacillota > Clostridia > Eubacteriales > Clostridiaceae > Clostridium > Clostridium sp. YIM B02506. The sequence goes on along the minus strand of NZ_JAKGTG010000035.1, from coordinate 677 downwards.
AAATATAGATTTAAAAGAATTATTATTTGGAGAACATGCAAGTAAACCAATATTAATTTCATCTCCACCTTCGAACAAGTGAAAAATTCTCATTTGTTTAAAGTTTATACCATCAAATGAATGCTCAATACAATAATCACTTTCTCTTCTACTTATTCTATACCAGACACACTTTATAGATGAACTAATGTCGGTGGTTGCCCAATCAGAATATCCATGATTAGTTACTACGCTTCCGAGCCATGCAGTATTATTGTCGTGAAATTCCACCCCTGCTTTTACCCAATTATCGCTATCCTGATAAATCGCAACTCCACTCTGGTCAAATAATGCTGTACTATTAAAATCAACCTTTACCGTAAAAGTAAAGTGTTTTTCATCTGTTGTAACATAAAACACATGAGCATTATCATTTCTAAATCCATAATAAGTTCTTTGCCAAAAATCAGTATTTGGATCAGTTGTAATTTCAACCCTATCTTTTTCAATCACATAACTCTCAGGCTTATAAAACCATTTTGCCTCTTTAATATTAAATTCAAACATGTTAAATCCTCCATACCTTTATAATACATAATAATTTGTAATTGTTTAATTAATTATATGTTGATTTATACTTAAAACTGACCCACCTTTAACGAGTAAAGTTGACCCACCTATAATGGATAAACTATCCT
>NZ_JAKGTG010000034.1:0-49335 GCF_022324845.1 Clostridium sp. YIM B02506 | reverse complement strand
TATAAAAAAAAGCAGGGCATGTATTTCTACATACTCTACTCTTTGAGTGTATCATCTTAACTTAATGACATTGGTGGATAACCCCACCTATTTTTTTGCTATATTTAATCCTACATTAAAACTTTCACTAAGAATATAAACTTCATATATATAATTTATATGAAAATATAATTAGATATACAATTAGCATATATAAATTACTCCTGAAATAATTCAATAAACCTTTCTGCAAGTGGAGATAAGGAGGAGTTTTTTAGCCAAGTAACTGCAATTCTTGTATGCATTTTATCGTGAAGTATATCTTTAACTATAAGTTCGGAACAATCCATAGTTAAAAGAGCTGATCTTGGAACTATTCCTATACCAAACCCTTCTTTAGCCCAATTTAGGGTGGTTCTTGCGTCATCATTTTTGCAGCAGATAAAGGGTTTTATTTCAAACTCTTTAAAAACATCATAAATAAGCTCTTCAAATCTCCTATAGATTATTAGAGGCTTGTCTTTAAGTTCTTCAATAGTTATAACATTTTGAGCTTCTCCACATATAAATTTCTCTTTCATAACAGCAACCATAGGTTCTAATGAAGCATAACGGCACTCTAGCATGTTGTGTTTAAAGGGAGTTCTTATTATTCCAAGCTCAATAATACGTTTTTCTAGCATTTCTATAACAGAAAAAGTATTTCCCTCATAAATTTCAAAACGGACATCTGGATAATGTTCAGTAAATTCAAGCATATTAAAATTAGGAATTATACCACCTGATGAAGATATAGCACCTATGGATAATACACCAGACAATCCTTTTCCGCAGTTTTCAACCTCACGTTTAGTTATTGCAGCTATATCAAGTAATTGTTCTGCACGTTTATAGAGAAGTCTGCCAGCATCAGTTAATTCTATGTTTCTAGGACCACGTTTTACTAAAGTTACACCTAGTTCTTGTTCTAAAAGATTCAGCTGATAACTTAGTGGAGGCTGAGCTATATGTAGTTTTTTTGCAGCGGCTGTAATCTGCCTTTCTTCAGCGATAGTTAAAAAATATTTTAGTTGTTTTAAATCCATATAATCACCCTAAATTAAGTATACCATATTATTTTTGTATGGATCATAGCTAAAATAAGTATTTTTTATATATATGAAAAAACTGTATACTATATTTTAGTAGATAAAAATTAAATTTGATTATCCTTAAAAATTAGAATAGAACACTAGCTTTTTTGTAAAAATCTATTTATACATGTTTAATATTATTAGGAGTGGTGAGATGAGGAAATTATTAATTCATTTAAAAGATTATAAAAAAGAATCTATATTAGCACCTTTATTTAAGATGTTAGAAGCTGCTTTTGAATTATTTATTCCAATAGTTATGAAATCAATCATAGATGTTGGTATTAAAAATGGAGATAAGATGTATATCTTTAAGATGTGCACCATTATGATAGCTCTTGGAATAATAGGATTAGTTTGTTCAATTACAGCACAATATTATTCAGCTAAAGCCGCAGTTGGTTTTTCAACAATTTTAAGACAAAGATTGTTTGATCATATTCAAGCTTTAGGTTTTTCAGAGATGGATAAGTTAGGTACATCAACAATGATTACTAGAATGACAAGTGATATAAACCAGATTCAAGCTGGGGTAAATATGGTACTAAGGTTATTTATGCGTTCGCCATTTATAGTTATAGGTGCAATGATAATGGCCTTTACAATTGATGTTCAATCAGCACTAATATTTCTTATATCAATTCCTGCTCTTTCAATAATTGTTTTTGGAGTAATGTTTGTAAGTATACCTCTTTATAAAAAGGTTCAGATAGCTCTTGATACTGTATTAAAAAATACAAGAGAAAATCTTATTGGAGCTCGTGTAATACGTGCTTTTCATAAAGAAGAGGAAGAAATAGAAACTTTTAAGAAAAATAATGAGATCTTAAAGAAGCTACAGCTTTTTGTAGGTAGAATACTTGCCTTCATGAATCCAGTAACCTACATTATTGTAAATGCAGCTATTGTAGGGATTTTATATATAGGAGCGATAAGAGTTAACAGCGGTGCATTAACAACAGGAGCAGTAATAGCACTTGTAAGTTATATGTCTCAAATATTGATTGAGCTTATAAAATTAGCAAATTTAATCATTTCAGTAACTAAAGCCTTTGCATGTGGAAACCGTGTACAGTCAATTTTTGAAATTCATCCTAAGATTAATAAGGAAGATAACAAGGTGATTAATGTAGAAGAAAAAAATACTAAGAGTGCATTTATTGAATTTAGAAATGTTGCATTAAAATATCACAATGAAGGAGAAAATGCTTTATCCGAAGTTAATCTTAAAGTTGAAAAGGGAGAAACCATTGGAATTATAGGTGGAACTGGTTCAGGAAAATCTTCTTTCGTAAGCTTACTTCCAAGATTTTATGATGCTACTGAAGGGGAACTTCTTATAGATGGAGTAAATGTCAAAGACTATAATATAGAAGATTTAAGAAGAAAAATAGGGATAGTAATGCAAAAAGCTATACTATTTAAAGGTACTATAAAAGAAAATCTTTATTGGGGTAAAAAGAATGCCTCTAATGAGGATATAGAGGAAGCTTTAGAGATTTCACAATCAAAAGAGTTTGTTTTGAAAAAAGATAAGAGAATAGATAGCTTTATTGAACAAGGTGGAAAAAACTTATCTGGTGGACAAAAGCAAAGACTTACAATAGCAAGAGCATTAGTTAGAAAACCAGAGATTTTAATATTAGATGATAGTGCATCTGCTTTAGATTTTGCAACAGATGCGAAGTTAAGAGCTGCTATAAGAAAAATGAAAAGTAAGCCAACAGTGTTTATTGTATCTCAAAGAACTTCTGCCATTGAACATGCAAATAAGATAGTTGTGTTAGATGAAGGAAAAGTAGTAGGAATTGGAACACATCAAGAATTACTAGAAACTTGCCAAGTATATCAAGAAATATATTATTCACAGTATTCTAAAGCAGAAAGTGGAAGAGGGTGAAAAAAATGAGTAAGGTAAAACAACTGAAACATCAAAAAGAAACAATGGCGAAGGTATTAATCTATGTTAAGAAATACTGGACATATATAACTTTATCAATAATACTTGCAGCAGTATCAGTAGCCTCAACACTTTATATATTAACCTTAATTGGTGATGGGATTGATTGTATAATAGGTGTAAATCAAGTTGATACTAACGGACTTATAAAAGTACTTAAGAGTATAGGCTTATATACTGCAATAACGGCTTTATCACAATGGGGTATGAATATATGTAACAATAAAGTTGTTTATAATGTTATAAATGACATAAGAAAAGATGCTTTTGAAAAGATTGAGATATTGACTTTAAAATATATCGACAGCAAGTCTTATGGGGAAATTGTAAGTAGGGTTATAGCTGATGTTGATCAATTTGCTGATGGACTTTTGATGGGCTTCACTCAGCTTTTTACAGGAGTAATCACTATTTTAGGAACTCTTTTCTTCATGTTTAGAGAAAATGTATCAATAGCTTTTATAGTTGTATGTTTAACTCCAGTTTCTATATTTGTTGCTAGTTATATTGCTAAAAAGACCTACAGCATGTTTAAGCTTCAATCAGAAATAAGAGGGGAACAGACTGCTTTTGTTGATGAAATGATAGGAAATCAAAAGGTAGTTCAAGCTTTTAGTTATGAAGAAGAAGCTGCTAAAAACTTTGGAGAAATAAACTCTAGATTAGAAAAGGCATCTTTACATGCTATATTTTATTCATCGATAACCAACCCAGCTACAAGATTTGTAAATGGATTAGTATATACTGGAGTTGGAATATTTGGAGCGATTTCTGTTATAAATGGAAACTTGACAGTTGGAGTTTTAACTAGCTTCTTAAATTATGCAAATCAATATACAAAACCTTTTAATGAGATATCAGGAGTTGTAACTGAACTTCAAAATGCATTAGCTTGTGCTAAACGTGTATTTGAACTTATAGAAGAAAAAGCAGAAGTTCCTGATGCACCTAATGCAATAGAATTAGGTGAAGTAAAGGGTAATGTTGTTTTAAATGATGTTGATTTTTCATATACCCAAGATAAAAAATTCATTGAAGATTTAAACATCAAAGTAAAATCAGGACAAAGAATTGCAATAGTAGGCCCAACAGGATGTGGAAAAACAACTATAATAAATTTGCTAATGCGCTTTTATGAAATAGATAAAGGAAGTATAATGGTAGATGGGTATGATATTCGTGAAATAAGTAGAAAGAGTTTAAGATCTAATTATGGAATGGTTCTTCAAGAAACTTGGCTCAAGTCTGGAACAATAAGAGAAAACTTAACTATGGGAAAACCAGATGCAACTGAGGAAGAAATAATAAATGCTGCAAAACTTGCTCATGTTCATGGTGTTATCAAAAGAATGCCTCATGGATATGATAGTGTAATATCAGATGATGGCGAAAGTTTATCTCAAGGAGAAAAGCAACTACTGTGTATAGCAAGAGTAATGCTTTGTCTACCACCAATATTGATTTTAGATGAAGCCACATCTTCAATAGATACAAGAACAGAAGTCAAGATTCAAAAAGCCTTTGCAACAATGATGAAAGATAGAACTAGTTTCGTAATAGCTCATAGATTGTCTACTATAAAAGATGCGGATATAATACTTGTTATGAAGGATGGAAAACTAATAGAACAAGGAAGTCATGAAAAACTACTTGAAGAAAAAGGATTTTACTACAACCTTTATAACAGCCAGTTTGTTAAACAGGCATAAAATATATTATTATACGGAGGAGTTTCATGGAATTTTTAAAAGCACTGATATTAGGGATAATACAGGGGATTACAGAATGGCTGCCTATTAGCAGTACTGGACACATGATTTTGGTAGATGAAATATTAAAATTAAACGTAAGTTCAAACTTTATGGATTTATTTTTAGTAATAATTCAGTTTGGATCAATATTAGCGGTTATAGTTATTTATTTTAAAGATCTAGTTCCTTTTGAAGTAAAGGGTGGCTTTAAATTAGATATGGAAAAAATAAATATGTGGGTTAAAATCGTCATAGCATCAATCCCAGCAGGAATAGTTGGTGTATTATGGTCAGATGAATTAAATTCTCTTTTCTTTAACAGTAAAGTTGTAGCAATAATGCTTATATTAGTGGGAGTTGCATTTTTAGTAATAGAAAAATGGAACAAAAATAAAAGTCCTAAAGTTAATTCAATTGCAGATATAACATATAAATCTGCTTTTATAATAGGAGTTTTTCAACTAGTAGCAGCAGTTTTCCCAGGAACCTCAAGATCAGGTTCAACTATAATAGGGGCTCTTTTACTTGGAATTGCAAGACCAGTTGCAGCACAATTTACTTTCTTTTTAGCAGTTCCAATAATGGCTGGAGCAAGCCTTTTAAAACTAATCAAGTTTGAAGGAAGTTTTACTAGCACAGAACTTGGAATACTAATAGTAGGAATGGTAAGTGCATTTGTAGTTTCTATAGTATGTATTAAATTCTTAATGAGTTACATTAGAAAACATAACTTCAATGTATTTGGATGGTATAGAATTGTCTTAGGAATATTAGTTTTATTCTTATTAAGATAAAATTTGTTAAACAAATGAATTGATTTAATTAACATAAAGAAGGTAGTCGCTAATGACTACCTTCTTTATGTTTATACTCTGATATCAACCTTAGAGAACGCTGTGCTTCAGATTTTATTATATGATTTTCATTGCTAGCTATAATTTGGTTTAATACATCAATACTAGCCTTTGTTCTAAAAGAAGAGAGACAACATACACACTTCCAAACTATCAAGTTATTATCTGAATACTTGTCTAGGGTATCAGTGATTGATTTGAAAAAATTATCATTAACATGGTCAGGGTTATAGAATAATAAAAAGCCAATAGCATCAATAACTTCTGAAATTTTAACCTCATCATTACTAATTAACACATCAAATAATACAGGTAAAATTCCAAAGTTCATTTTTCCTAAACTTCTTGCAATAATATCCCTTGGTAAGGGGTAACTCTTTTTTTGAGAGACCTTTTCTGGTAAACATAGGTGCTGATTTTTTCCTATACAGCCTAAATAAGCAACCATCTGCTCTGCAGTTTTAATATCGCCTTTTTCAAGAGCATTACAAATTTCAATTTTTGTATAAAGAGACTTTTCGATACAAAGTCTATCTAATAACATTTTAACAAAATCTAAATCCTCAGTATGAGGTCTACTCGATAACAAGCTTATAGCAATTGATCTTTCAACAGAAACTTGAGAGTTTATTAGTAGAAGTAGCTCACTATTAGTTAAGTGCTGAAATTTAAGAATATCTTCTTTTAAAATAAAACCTCTTTTACGTAAATCTTCATTACTGCTTTTCATAATCAATCTCCCTTGAATAACGTCAATAACTATTAATAAATTAAATACATTATATACCAAATAGTTTATAAAACAAAATTTAAGAAGTTTAAGTATTGAAAGAATAGATCAAAACTACATAAAATTGGAAGGTGATGATATAATATACATATGTGTATCAGAAATGATTTAAGGGGATGTAATAATGAAAGAATTTATTTTAAAAGATAAAAAAACACGTATGAGATATCATGATTTCCCAGGAAAAGAAATGCCTATACTATTTATACATGGACTAGGATGCGCAGGTTCCTTTGACTATCCAGAGGTTGCAGCTCAAGAGGAATTAGCAGGACATAGAAAAATAATTATTGATTTACTTGGATCAGGATTTAGCGACAAACCAGATGATTTTGAATATAGTGTAAAAGCCCATGCAGAATACCTAAGTGATTTTGTTGAGTTTTTAGGTTTAGAAAAGCTTATTATATTTGCTCATAGTCTTGGAGGTGCTGTTGGAATCACATTAGCTAACTTGTGTAAAGACAAGGTACATAGATTAATTTTATCTGAAGCAAATTTAGATAAAGGTGGCGGATTTACAAGTAAAGCTATAGCTGAGTATGAGATGAATGACTTTATTAAGGAAGGATTTCAAGAAATTATAACTAGAAGCAAAAAACATTCAAGTGAAATATGGACAGGAAGTTTTTCGGTATGTTCACCTAAAGCTATGTACTTAATATCTAAATCTGCTATCGAAGGAGATATCCCTTCTTGGAGAGAGTTGTTATACTCATTAAATTGTCCAAGAACTTTTATATTTGGTGAAGAGTCTTTACCAGATCCAGATATGCAGGTTTTAGCTGAAGAAGGGATACATATAGAAGTTGTTAAAAATGCTGGACATTCAATGGCTTGGGAGAATCCTAAAGGTTTGGCTGAAGCTATAAAAAATGGAATTGATAGGAGAGAATAAAATGGATAATTATTTTAATGAAGCCATTTCTGTTATGAAGGAGCTATATGGAAAAGATGTAGCTATGTCTCTTGCTACAGTTAATGGAGATAAGGCAAATGTCAGGGTTATAAATGCTTATTATAAAGATAAAGCTTTTTATATTACAAGCTATGGGTTAAGCAACAAAATGAAAGAGATATCTAAAAATAAAAATGTTGCTTTAAACCATAATTTGTTTGTAGCTCATGGTACAGGAGAAAATATAGGAAATCCATTAGATAAAGGAAATGAGAAACTAAGAGAGGAACTAAAAAAGGTCTTTTTTGTTTTCTATGATAAACATGTAAATGAGAAGGATAAAAACACATGTATATTAAAGGTTACTTTAAGTGATGCTCTTGTCTTTGCTAATGATTATAAATATTTCATTGATTTTGAAAATGAGACATCAACAAGAGAGAAGTGTGTGGTTGATATTATATTTTGATGTATGGGGAGAGTATTATGGAATATGATGTAAGAAGATTAGAGTCTTGTGAACTAGAGGATGCTTTTAAACTGGCTTTAAGGACCTTTATGGAATTTGAAGTACCTGATTATGGTTTGGAAGGTGTAAATGCATTTAAAAAAGATGTAATTGAAAATGAAGAGTTTAAAAACGCTTGTAGAAACGGTAATAATCGTATGTGGGGAGCTTTTGATAATGATAAGTTTATTGGAATTTTTATTATGAGAGGAGTTTCGCATATATCTATGGTTTTTACGGATAAAGAGTACCATAGGAAGGGTGTAGCAGCTAGTATATTTAAGCAGCTAGTTAAAGATGTAAAAAAGCAAAACCCAGAGGTTAAAGAGTTAACTGTTAATTCATCACCATATGGCAAGCCATTCTATTATAATATGGGATTTACAGCAACAGATGATGAAAAAACAATAAATGGAATTCGTTTTACTCCTATGGTGTTTAATTTATTAAAATAGATTTTAAATATAATGGGAAGTCAAAAATAAAGATTATAAAAGTTTATTTGAGAAATGAGGAAATCAAATGAAGGATGTTGGAGTAATATTTGAAATTCCAAATGAGTACGGAAAATATTTATCGGAGATATTAGAACCGTTACCAGTAAGTTTGTATGATTGGGTAATAGATAATGATGAAATACACCTAGTAGACAATGATGAATTTTCAAATAAATTTCTATTTAATGAAAATGTTATGATATCAGGAGAAAAACTATATGAAACATCTAAAACTAATACTTACTATATGGTGTTTGTAACCTTAAAAGGATTTTTTAAAGATGGACACATTAAGGATATATCAAATTATGAAGAGTTTTTAAAAAGTGATTGTCAAATCATACTTGGAGTATATGATTGTTCTCAGGTTATGTTTTGGTGTAAAGATTCAAATTTAATATCTAATATGTATGTTTATGTGCAGTCAAAAGGATATGAAAATGTTGGATATATAAATGAAAAAGAGGTGAATGAAGGGAAATATCGTATTGAGTAGTAATTGTTGGAGCAAGAATTAATATAGAATGGAGAAAAAGAGATGACAAATTATATAGAAAAAATATCTGATAACAATCTTTCGGATTTTTTTAGTTTATTTAGTAATGACAAATGTGAGAATTGTCAATGTACTTTCTATTTTTCAGCAGATAATATAGATAAGTGGATGAATATGAATGTTGAAGAAGCTAAAGAGTTAAGAAGAAATATTACTAGCAAATGTAGTGATGGTTATATTTACTACATTGATAATAAACCAGCTGCATGGTGCCAATGTTTATCACCAAAAGATTCTCCTTATTTGAAAAAATTGATAGATATTAAGAGTGATAAAGATACAAGAGTTATATCATGCTTTTTTATTAAAAAGGAGTATAGAGGAAAAGGAATAATAAAAGACTTATTAAAAAAAGTCATAATACAATGCAAAAAAGAAGGTGTTAAGTTGATATATGGTATACCCGTTTATGATGGATTTCTTAAGAGTATTGATGAAAATTTGATAAATGAAAAGCTGCATACAGGATATAAAAAACTGTTTGATCAATTTAAATTTCATCGTATAGGAAACAATAGTAGATATTATTTCATGGAACTTAATTTAGATAAATCCATTGATATTAATTAAGAAAAAGTAGATATTATTTTTAAATACAATTTCTAAGCATACACATAAGAAATAATAGATGAGGTGTTAAGATGATTGGACAAATTATACAAGTGGTTTCTTATATAATATTAATAATCATTAATATTAGGTTATTTAGAGAGAAGAAAAAAATACATAACGTTATATTTGCCATTTTCTTCATGATTGAAGGGGTAAGAAGAGTTTTTCTGAACCAATATTTATCTGAAACCCTACAAGCAGGTGCAGAAGCTTTTCAACTAACATTGTTGATGGTAGCTTCATTTCTGTTTTTAAGAGATAGAAAGTTAGAAGATAAAGTTAGTGAGTGATTAATAAAGGAGTGTGGCTATGAGAAAAGTATGGAATAACAGAGTAGTTCAAGCTGTAGTGTTTGTGTTAATAGCAGCAACTATTGGAATAATTTATAGCAAAATTAGTTCACTACAATTTGTATTTGAAAATGCAGGTAAAATCGAGAGTTCAGTAGCTGAAAGTTCAATTAGTGATGCAAAACTTATAAAGGTTCTAGTCTTGATAATTGGTGGAATAGCAATAGGGTTATATTGTAATTTCACTTATTCAATAAATAGGAACAAACTATAAATTTAACTTGGAGAGTATTTATGAAAAGAAATATTGGATTAATAAAAATTTGGTCATTATTCATAGGGTTTGTTGCATTATTTTTAGTTAATTTCGGTTTAAAAACAAATATTGGATATACATCAATGATGTGGTTAATATTAGATTTTTGTGTACTTATACTATCTATCATAATTTTAATTAAAAATAAATTCCCTAGGAAAAATCAAGTATTGATTTCATTAGTATTTGGATTTTTAATGTTTGTAGCTTATCAAGGAATATCATTTTCATCCATTAAGGGGTTTTTGATTACTTTTTTAACATCTTTAGCTATGTTCAGTATATTTAATTTATATGAAAAAAACTCCTTAAAACTGTTAAAGGCCAATGATATAAAATCTATATTGATAACTATTGGGATTGGAATTATAGTCGGTGTTGTATTGGGAGGTATTAATCTTTTTATTAGTGGTAAAACGCTTAATTTCAATGTTAAGATCTCTTATTTCTTAGTTGCATTAAGTCCTGGGGTATATGAAGAAATTGCTTTAAGGGCATTTATATATTCATTATGCCTCTATATGCTTAAAGGTGAAATCAACACAAGGTTTCAATGGTTTACTTGTTATTTTATGATGACAATTCCTCATGTGATGATTCATACACCCGAGCAGTTTGTTAATCAAGGTGTAATTTCAGGAATCATGGCAATGATTATCTTAACAATTTTGTTTGGATTACCATTTGCTTTTTTACAAAGAAAAAGAGATATAAGTTCAGCAATGATTGGACATGGGCTTGTTGATGTCATAAGATTTTGCTTTTTAGGATTGCCTTACTAGAATGATTTTATAAACGATTATTTTGCTAGAAATATTTTGACTAAGGAGGAAAAGAAAGTGGGGAATTTAGAAGAAAAAGATTTAGAACTTATTAAAAGAGCCTCAGAGGCAATAAAAAAGAATTATGATAATATAAAGTTTAATCATACAGTAGGTGCAGCTGTTAGATGTAAAAATGGGAATATATACACAGGAGTAAATATCTATTCGATGCATGGGGCCTGTGCAGAGCTAATAGCTATAGGAGCAGCTATAACTAATGGAGAAAGAGAATTTGAATCTATAGTTGCCCTTAGAGGAGAAAATGGTGATGAGATTTTACCTCCATGTGGTAATTGCAGACAAGTTCTTATAGATTATATGCCAAGTTGCAAAGTCATTGTTAATGATAAAAGTGAACTTAGAAAAGTATCAGTAACTGAGTTGGTACCATTTGCTTATAATGTGCCTGAATAACATATAATGATAACTAAGTTGAAAACTCAAGGGGGAGATATGTAATTGGGTGAAGTGGATAAACGTAATAAGCTTGATGAAGAGCCTTTTTCATATAAAGTTTCGAAAGATAAAAAAGTTTTTATATATTGGGGTGGGAAACTTGTTACAATATTAAAAGAGAAGGAAAGCAGCAAGTTTTTGGTGCGAATAGAAAATACTGATGTAAAGTCAGGACAATTGATTATGGCAAAAGCAACAGGAAATTTTAAACATGGAAATGAAAAAAAGTAATGTCTATATTAATGTTACTAGGTAAACTAAAGAGAAATATGTTTAGGGGGCGGAATATGTGAAGTTATTTCTAACATCAAAAGCATTTGGAAATTCTGTTATAAAAAATAAAATCTTGAGCCAATTAAAGAAGGAGGTAGGAATAACGAGAATCCTTTTAATACCAACAGCTTTAAGTGGAACCTTTCCTCCAGATAAATAATTAATTCAAAAAATGGTTGCTAATAAATAAGTTTTAAATTGGAGTAAGTATCTATGAGTAAAAAATTATCAGAAATGAGCCTTGAAGAACTATGGCAGCTGTTCCCTATATTTTTAGTAGAACATCAAAACTCTTGGGAGAAGTTTTATGAAGAGGAACTAACGCATCTTCAAAGCACAATACCCAATACTCTAGTTGAAAAGATTAATCATATTGGAAGTACAGCTATAAAAACCATATGGGCGAAACCAATTATTGATATTCTTGTGGAGGTATCACAAGATTGCAATATAAGAGATTTAAAAGAAATACTTATTAATGATGGTTATCTATGTATGTCTGAGGAAGAAAAAAGAATTTCCTTAAATAAAGGTTATACAGATAAGGGATTTCAAGAAAAAGTGTACCATATACATCTAAGATATTTAGGAGATAATGATGAATTGTATTTTAGAGATTATCTTAATAAAAATCCTGATATAGCAAAGAAATATGAGGATTTGAAGCTTGAGTTATGGAAAAAGTTTGAGCATAACCATGATGGTTATACAAATAGTAAAACAGAATTTATTAAGCTTTATACCAATAAGGCTAAAGAAAAATACAAAAATAGATATTGATAAGGGGGGGGGTTATATAAAGTGAAGGTATTTATATCAAGACATGGGGATAAAGAGTTGGGGGAATATTACAATGAAATTTTAAAACATCAGGATGAACCATTGACTGAAAAGGGAAAGAAAATGGCAAAAAGATTGATAGATTTTTTTGAGCATTTAGAAATAAAAAGAATTATAGTAAGCGAATATATTAGAACTAGCCAAACAGCAAAATATTTAGCAGAGCATAAAGGGATAGCTATTGAAAAAGATAAACGGCTTAATGAAATTGATAATGGTCGAATAGAGTCAATGGATAAAAAAGAAATAATAGAGAGATATCCTGAGTTCTGGAGAAACTTCAGTTCTCATAATATGGATGTTAGATTTCCAGATGGTGAAACTGGTGAAGAGGTTATGATAAGACAAAAAAGTTTATTAGATGAAATCATAAAAAGAGGTGAAGATGTTTTTCTTGTATCTCATGAAGGTTATATTAGACTTTTAATATGCCATTTACTAAACGTTCCAGTTTATAAAAGACATGTATTTCAGGTAGATATGTGTGGAATAATGGAAATAGAGTACAATGAAGTCTCTAAAGAATGGAAAATAATCCGTTTTAACTACACTTTAGACATGCCATATTGAAGAATGTAAGGCATTTTTTTCAGAGGCAAATTATAGAGAAGTTAATAAGATTTTATAAAATTTATATTATAGGAGAGGTATTATGTTAGAAAAAGTAAATTTGAAATCAGCAGTAAATTCGGTTGATAAGTTGTATGTATATGACAAGATTGGTCAATTAAATGGACATGTTCTTAGTGTTGTCAATGTAGAGAATCGCACATTGGATTTTCATGTTCATGAAGGTTCAGATGAATTATTTTATGTGATTGAAGGTAGTTTTTATTTAGAAACCGATCAAGGATCAATTGAAGTAAATGAAGGAGAATTTATTATTGTTCCTAAAGGAATTAGACATAGACCTGTAGTTAAGAGTTTATCAAGATTCTTGATGATTGAGTTAGAAGGTACACTTAATAAAGAAAATAGTGGAGATTTATATGAAGATTAACTCACTTTGAAAATGATATTGAGGTAGATTTTATTAGGTTCATCAAAGGTACATCAGATTTATAAAGAAATATAATAGGCCCATCAAAAGGTACATCAAAATAAAGCGGTTCATGAAGTATAAGTATAGGACTATGAGTAAATAAGAGAGGCCCATGATGTAACATGATAAAAAAGAGGTTCATGAAAACTAAGAAAAGAACAAGATACATAAGGTGAAAGGAAGTTTGGGGATGTCAATAGAAATTAAGTTGGGATATGATAATAGTAAAGAAATTGCGGAGTTATTTTTAGAATATACAGAAATGGTTATATTTAATGATCCAAGTTTTGAAAAATACTTACAAGTTCAAAATTTTGATTATGAACTTAAACATCTATATAGCAAATATGGACTACCAGAAGGAAGGTTGTATATAGCCATATTTGAGAATGAAGTAGCTGGATGTATTGCTTTAAAAAAGATGGATAATGAAAAATGTGAGATGAAGAGATTATATGTTAAACCTAAATTTCGTGGTAAAAAGATTGCAAACAAGTTAGTAGAAAAGATTATTGATGATTCTAAAGAAATAGGATATAAGGTTATGCTCTTAGATACTTTTCCTTTTTTAGAAGGTGCAATAAAGTTATATAAAAAATTTGGATTTTATTATATAGAATCATATAATAACAGTCCTATGGATGATTGTATTTATATGAGATTAGATTTGTGATTTTAAAATATGTTTAAGGCAGAGCCCTATTATTTTAAAGTGGATATACTATGTTTGTAGATTGCAATATAAAAACCTATAGAAAGGTAAAATTGTGGTAATTAGATGTACTTCAAGTTGCTAGAAATACTATCTTATATGAGAAAGTTTGAAAAATTTGAATATGCGTACGGTTATATAGAAAATTATTCAGGAGAATTAGATACTTATACAATGGACGAGTTAGATAAAATGTCTACGGAACTACAAGAAAGTACTTCTGTGGTTATTAAATATGTAATATTTAAAGATATTGATTATGATGAACTGAAAAAGAAAATATTAAAAGAGAAAGAAAATATTTATACGGACAAATATGTAATATGTTTTTTATTATTAAATAAAGAAACATGGGATATTTATTTATATCCTAGTGAATTACTTTTATCTGTAATTAGTAAAAATAGTTTTGATACTATTTCGGATATATTTAGAGATACTTTTGAAAATCACAATATTAATAATAAGTTATTAGCGGTAGCAGAGGAGTTGGAAGATTTATTATATAAAAATGAAGATGAGATTATTAAGGTTAAAAGAAATAACAAAACAATTTTGCAAAATATTAGTAATATGATAAAGAGAAGAGAATATAGAATTGAAGATAATGAAAAAAATTATAGTGATTTGATTAATAATATAGATATAAATGACTTTTTAAATAATGACAAAAATGATAGTGAACGGTAAATAGAAAATTTAGATAGGGACAGCTATAGAGAAGCTTCTTCTGAAAAACAAAGTGTTCACTTATTTAAGAAGGGGAGTACGTAAAGAATTATTAGTCAAAAAACTAAAACCATATTGACTATCCCCTTAGGTGTTAGGTTAAAGTTAAACCAGAGGTGATAAGAATGTTAATAAGAGAGGTTTCTAAAGAAACTAATTTAACAAAAAAAGCTATAGAATATTATTGTGAACATGGATTAGTAAATCCGGAAGTCTTAGAAAATGGATATAGAGATTTTTCAAGTGAAGATGTAGAGGCACTTAGAAAAATTTCTCTATATAGAAGGCTAGGATTAAACATAGCTGATATAAAAGCTGTTCTAAAGAATCAAAAGCTATTACAGGATGTTGTTTATAGAAAATCTTTAGAATTAGATAGGCAGAAAGAAAAACAAGAAGTGCTAAAAAAATTAAGTAATGGAAGTAAATTAGAAGATGTAGAAAAAGAAATAAATTCTATAACCTATAAATCAACTATTTTAGAAAAGCTATTAGATATGTTCCCAAGTTATTTTGGAAGATTTTTTAGTATGAACTTTTCATATTATCTTAAGGGAACAATAGAAACTGAAGAACAAAAACAAGCCTTTGAGGAAATTATAGAGTTTCTAGATAACAGCCCTAATTTAAAAATTCCAAAGGATTTACAAGATTATTTAGACGAATATACAGATGGGTTTAGTGAAAATGATATATCAAAGATGATACAGTCAAAAGAAGAAAACATAAAAGATTATGAAAAATTTATAGAAGATAATAAAGAGATACTTAAAGAATATATTGAATACAAAAAGACCGATGAGTTTAAAAATTCTCCAGCCAATAAATTAGCAGAACTTACTAAAGAGTTTTGCAAAACAAGTGGGGATTATGATAAATTCATACCTGATATGAGAAAATTAAGTTCAGAATATAATAAATACCAAGGGAGATTATTAGAAGTAAATGAAAAATTTATTAAGGATTATCCAGAAACGAAAAATTGGTAGTAAGATAAATTTATAGAGTGCATAAGTTCCTAGATGTTACTATTGGAATGTATGCACTTTTTTCTATGCAATTCTTTCAAATTATAATTAAATGAAGTTATTAAAAGCTACCTATAATTATGAGAAAAGTATACAGGTATACAAAAACATATATCATGATATATGCTGGTAAAGAAATAAAGAAGTGCTTATAGCTATATTATAAAATCATTAAAAGTCTACTTGATAATATAAATATGGATTATAATATATGGAAAAAAATTTTACAAAACTTCTAACTTATATCGTCAGTATTATTAGTATATGATTGATATTGTAAGAGGTAATTGATTGGGGGGAATCAGGTGCTAAGTGGACGAATGTTAAAAGTAATGGATTATTTGCAAAATAAGAATAAAACTACATATAAGGAAATCGCAAATGATTTAGATATTAAGGAAAGGTATGTAAGATATGATATAGATCGAATAAATGATTTGTTGAAAGTTAAGAAGATGCCTACCATAGAGAAGTTATCTAAAGGATGTATTATTTTTCCAAAGTATATAGATAGTTCTATTCTAACAAAGGATGGCGATTTTATTTACTCTCAAGAAGAGAGAGCCTCTTTGATTCTACTAATTTTATTAACAGATAAACGAAGATTGAAAATGAATAAGTTAAGTTTAGATTTTCAGGTATCTAGATCAACTATAAAAAATGATATAAATTTTATTGCAGCAAATTTATCTAAATATGATATAAAGATAACTTATACAGATCACTTTTCTTTAGATGGTCCTAACAATAAGAAGGTATCTTTATTGAATAATGAATTAAAAAAGTATATTTATTTGTTTAAAGATGAAAATATAGAACCCAATGTTTTTGAATCTTATGCAGTTAGTATAATAGAAAGAGCATTTTCAGGAGTGGTACTTAAAGATGTAATAAAATGGATAGATAATTTATTAGAAAATATGAAATGTATATTAACAGACGATTCGTATAAATGGTATGTGGCAAATATCTTCGGAGTAATTCTAAGTGTAATAGAGGGAGAAGAAAATCCACTGGAATCTACAATAGATAGTCAATATTCCAATAGATACGACTATTTTATAAAAAGTCTTGAAAAAATTATAAATATGAAAATAGATTATAAAAAACAAAAGGTTATTATAAGATTGTTGAATTATATAAATAAAGATACAAGCTTGGATGGAGATTTTGATTTAGTTTACATAGAAACTATAGTTTCTAAACTTATTGAAGCTATGTGGAAAGAGATGGAGATTGACTTTTCAAAAGATAATATCTTAATCGATGGATTGTTAAGTCATATTGTGCTTCTAATTAAAAGAATTAGGAATAACATAAATATTTCTGATAAAGTATTCTCAGTAATTCCAGAAAAATATATGGATGTTGTTGATATATTATCAGAAGTGATAAAAGAAATAGATGAGCTGAAAGATATTAGAAATTATGATGAAATAGCATATTTAGCAATACACTTTATTGCCAGTAGAAAACGTTTGATAAAAGCGATAAATAAAAACATTTTACTAGTATGTGGACATGGATATGGAAGTACTAATATGCTAAAGGAAACATTATTAAGCAAATATCAAATGATTATTATAGATACGCTTCCAGTGTATAAATTAGATTCTTACAACCGTTGGGAAAAAATTGATTATATAATATCTACAACTAAATTGAATAATTTAAACAATAAAAAATGTATTGTTGTTAATCCACTATTATCTGATAAAGATTTTATGAACATTGAGAAAGCTGGAGTAGAAAGAAAAAATATGATACCAGATTATCATTCTATTAATAAGAAGTTAGATTTTTTACATCATAAGGATAGAATTAAAGTTCTGGAAGTTATAAAGATGGAGCTCGGGTATCAAAATGTCATAACACCATCAAAAACTAATGGGATTACAGATTTATTATCAGATAATTGTATAAAGATTATAAATGAAGAAATTGCTTGGAAGGAAGTAGTTAAAGAAGGAACTAGGTTACTCGAAGAACAAAACTTTATAGATTCCGGATATGAAAAAGACATAATTAGCACAATGGAGAATGTAGGGTTTTATTCAGTTGCCAACAATTGCTTTGCGCTATTACATGGTAAAGGAGGTGAGGGAATAAATTGTACTTGCTTTAGTCTAATAATAAGCAAAAAACCAATAAAGTTTGGACGGAAGAAAGCAAAGATAATATTTTGTTTAGCAAGCAAAGACAAGAAGGAGCACATTCCAGCAGTTGTAGTATTAATGAGAATGATTAAGAACACTAATCTAATTAAAAAATTGGAAAATGTAAACTCATTAAATGAAATTAAAGAAATACTATATGAAAGTGAATTAGAGGTGGCTTTTTAAATGGACTCTATTATAAAAAAAGAATGCATTATATTCGATATAAATGAAAAAGAAAAAGATAAAGCAATATTAACATTAGTAAAAAAGTTGAAAGAACAGGGTGCTATTACTGATAATGAAGTGTTTCTAGAAGATGTTTTAGCAAGAGAATCATTATCACCAACAGCATTAGGAAATGGTATTGGATTACCTCATGGAAGAACAGAAAACGTTTTGAAGCCAGCTATATGCTTTGGAAGACTAAAGAATGAATTGTTATGGGACCCTGAAACAAATGAGTTAGTAAATATAATTATTTTAATAGCTGTACCTGGTAATGATACAGAAAATACCCATATGAAAATAATATCAAGATTGGCTAGGCAGTTAATGCACAAAGAATTTATAGATAAATTATTAACTAGCAATGAAGAAGAAATTTATAATATGTTAAAGGAAGGATTAGGTGAATAATATGGATTGGAAAAAAAGCTTATCAGATTTGAAAAAACATGTATTAACAGGAACGTCACATATGATTCCATTTATAGTAGCAGGAGGAATTTTATTTTCATTATCAGTTATGTTAAATGATGTCCCTTCAACTCCAACTGAGGGATGGTTAGCAGGCTTAGCTCAAATAGGACTAGCTGGACTAACATTATTTATACCAGTATTAGGTGGATATATTGCATATTCTATAGCTGATAAACCAGGCTTAGCGCCTGGTATGCTTGGAGCATATCTAGCAAAAGAGGTAGGAGCAGGTTTCCTAGGTGGTATGGTTGCAGGATTTATTGCAGGTATTGTTGTTAAAGAGTTAAAGAAGGTAAAACTTCCTACTTCATTAAAAACATTAGGATCAATATTCTTATATCCACTAATTGGAACACTAGTTACAGGTGGTATCATGATTTGGGTAATAGGAACTCCAATTGCGTCTGTTATGAATGGATTAACAAATTGGCTATCAGGATTAGGTGATGTTGGTAAAGTTCCACTAGCTACAATTTTAGGTGGAATGACTGCATTTGATATGGGAGGTCCAATAAACAAAGTTGCAACATTGTTTGCACAAACTCAAGTTGACGTTTTACCTTATTTAATGGGTGGAGTAGGTGTTGCTATATGTACACCACCAATAGGTATGGGGTTAGCTACATTATTAGCTCCTAAAAAATATAACAATGAAGAAAAAGAAGCTGGAAAAGGTGCTTTATTAATGGGTTGTGTAGGAATTACAGAAGGGGCTATACCTTTCGCAGCAAATGATCCTATACGTGTTATTCCATCAATCATGGTAGGTGCAGCTGTAGGAAATATCATTCCTTTCTTACTTGGTGTATTAAATCATGCTCCTTGGGGTGGACTTATAGTTCTACCAGTTGTAGAAGGTAAACTTGGATATATACTAGGGGTAGTTGGAGGTTCATTAGTAACAGCAGTAATGGTAAATTTACTTAAAAAGGTAAATACTGACAAAGAAATTAAAGTTGAAGAAGATTTCGATTTAGAATTTGAAGAACTATAGAAAAGGAGAAGTAAAATTATGAAAGTAGTAGGAGTTACATCATGTCCATCAGGAGTTGCGCACACTTATATGGCAGCAGAAGCGCTGGTGTTATCTGGTAAAAATCATGGAGTAGAAGTTATCATTGAAACTCAAGGTGGGGCAGGAATAGAAAATGTTCTAAAGAAAAGTGATATAGAAGAGGCTGTATGCGTGATTTTAACTAATGATATATCAATTAAAGGAGAAGAAAGATTCAAAGGGAAAAAAGTTATAAAGATGGGTGTATCTGATGTTATAAAAAAATCAGATGCAATAATAGCAAAGATAGTAAGGACATTTAAATAATATATAAACATCTTTAGAATATTGAAAGTAGATATTGATATTAAAAATATTTTGTCTACTTTCTTCTACTTATAAAAGCTATTGATTAGAAAGAAATGAAAATATAAATTTTTTATGAAAGGAAAAATTAATTAACTCTAATTCAAAGAGAAGGGAAGAAAATAATGAAAAGTAATAGAATAAAATTGCTTACAATTTTTTTAGTTACTACCTTAACGGTTACTAACATAAGTTATTTTAAAGTTTTCGCAGCTACAGATAAACTTGTTTCTGAAAGCCAAGAGAAAAAAGTACTGTTTGAGACATCTTTTGAAGATAGCGAAAACGATAAACAATTTTTAGAAACTACTATTGATACGAAAAAAGGTAGTAGCAATATATCAAGTTTACCAAAGCAAGTAGTTATTGATGGTAGTATCAATAACAAAATAATCTTATCTAGCGTTAAATCAAGTACAAGACTAAATGATAATGAGATTGCAGTAAACTTATTTGATGATTCAACCAACACAAAGTTTTTAGGAAATAACTCAAATGGTATAAATAGTGAAAATCCTGTTTGGGTATCATTTGAAGTAAAAGAAAAAGTATCAATAGATAGATATCAAATTGCAGCAGCTAATGATGCTCAAGAACGTGATCCTAAATCTTGGGAATTGTTGGGTTCAAATGATGGAGTAGCATGGAACGTTTTAGACTCTCAAACTAATCAAAGTTTTTCAACAAGATTCGAGAGAAAAGAATATAAAATTAATAAGACCACTGAGTATAAATATTTTAAGTTAGAAATTACTGAAATTTATGGATCCAGTGGTAAAATGGCTCAATGGTCAGAGTTAAACTTAGGAACTGGTGAAAAACCAACTGAAGAAACAACTAAAAAAATGACAACAGCCATTACAAAAGGACCTTCATCAACCTGGAATCAAGCTTCAGGTAAAGGATGGACTGGAGCTAAAGTTGTTGAAGTTTCAGGAATTCATGAAGGCAAGGGTAAAGCTTATTCTTATAATACAATATATAAAGATTTAAATATTGAAGTAAATAAGGATACTAATATAAGCTATACAATTTTCCCAAGTATGCTAGATGAAGCAGATTACGATTATGATTATACACAAATGCATATTTCTGTTGACTTAGAATTTACTGATGGAACATTTTTAAGTGGGTTAGGAGCAATTGATCAATATGACACAAAATTGAATCCTCAAGCACAAGGTGATAGTAAAATACTAACTACAAATCAATGGAACTATATCGCAAGTAATATAGGTAGTGTTGCAAAGGGAAAGACAATAAAGAATATTTTAATTGCATATGATAATAATGATAATCCAAAAGAAGTTGATGCAAAATTTAAAACTTATATCGATGATCTAGAGATTTATGATGAAAAAGCAGTTGAATTCGAACATAAATCTGACTATGTAAACATTTTACGTGGTACAAATGATTCACCAGGTTTTTCACGTGGATTAACTGCACCAGCTGTAACAATGCCACATGGATTTAATTTCTTTGTGCCAGCAACTAATTCAAATGATAATAAAATTTACAATTACCAACTAAATGGAAATACATTAAAACACATTACTATTTCTCATGAGCCATCATATTGGGTTGGTGATCGTGGAACATGGCAGTTTATGATTAACACTTCAATTGATGCTAAAAAGGTAAATAATGGAGAGCAAATAAATTCATCAGCACGTCAAGCTGACTTTACTCATGAAAATGAAACAGCTAAGGCTCATTATTATTCTGTAAAATTTAATGAAGGATCAAATGCAAGCAATTCTAAAATGGAAGTTACACCAACTGTACATGGATCAGTTGCAAGATTTACATTTGATAAAGATTCTACAAATAAAAATATAATATTTGACTCTACAAGAGCAAATGGAACATTAAAGTTTAATAATGATGGAACATTTGAAGCATCAAGTAATCATACTGGTAATGGTATGCAAACAATGTATGTTTATGGTAAATTCTCTGAAAAGCCAAGTAATACAAGTGTTCAAAATACAAAACAAGGTATAGCAAGCTTTAATAGTGAAGTTGTTGAAATGAAACTTGCTACCTCATTTATAAGTGTTGAGCAAGCAAAGAAAAATCTTGAATTAGAAATTACTGATAAGGATAATTTTGATTCGATTTTCACTGACGCACAAGATACTTGGGATGAAGTATTGGATAAGGTTGAAGTTAAGGATGCAACAAAAGATCAATTAACAACATTATATTCTAGTATGTATAGATTAAATGCTTATCCTAATTTATTATCAGAAAACACTGGAACGGCTAAAGACCCAGTATGGAAGTATAAATCTCCATATGGTGATAATAAAGTAACTGATGGAACGTTATACTACAATAATGGTTTCTGGGATACTTATCGTACAGCATGGGCAGAATATGGATTATTTACTTCTGACAAGGCAACAGAACTATTAGATGGTTTAGTTCAGCACTATAATGATCAAGGATATGTACCAAGATGGATTGCACCAGGTGGAACTAACTCAATGGTTGGAACAAGTTCAGATGTTATTTTTGGGGATGCTATTGCAAAAGGAATAGACTTTGATTGGAAAAATGCTTATGCATCTGCAATAAAAAATGCAGCAGTTGCAGTTGATTCTAATAATTTAACAAATGGTGGACGTGCACAACTAAATACATCTATATTTGAGGGATATACAGCACATAATGCACAACATGAAGGTTTCTCATGGTCAATTGAAGGATATATAAATGACTATGGAATTTCTCAAATGGCTAGTAAATTAGGGTATGAAGATGAAGCTATATATTATTTAAATAGAGCATTAAATTACTCAAAATTATTTAGTTCTACTGGGGACAGTGTAGATAACAAATGGTTTAGAGGAAAAAATGTTAATGGAGATTGGTCATATTCAGATGAAACCTTTAATCCACTTTTCTGGGGAGATGACTATACAGAAACCAATGCATTTAATATGTCAGTTTCTGTACCACAAGATGGACAAGGTTTAGCTAATTTATACGGGGGAAGAGCTGCTTTAGGTGAAAAGATTGACACAATCTTTGAAAACAACGGGCATTACGCAGGATATGGAGCTGTAGACAGCGTAGGTGGTATCCACGAGCAAAAAGAAGCAAGAGAGATTAAATTAGGACAATATGGACATTCCAATCAACCTTCACACCATATACCATATATGTATAATTACGCTGGACAACCATGGAAAACACAAAAATATGTAAGAGATATATTAGATCGTGCATATGTTGGAAGTGATTTTGGACAAGGATATATTGGAGATGAAGATAATGGAGAAATGAGTGCATGGTATATATTTTCAGCACTTGGATTCTATCCAGTATCAATGGGAAATGATGAGTATGCAATTGGTTCACCATTATTTAAAGAAGTGAAAGTTGAGCTAGATAATGGAAAGAGCATTACAGTAAAGGCAAATAACAACAGTGATAAAAATATTTATATTCAATCTATGAAGTTAAATGGGAAAGAATATAATAAAAATTATATAAAGCATTCCGATCTTGAAAATGGTGCTACAATTGAATTTACAATGGGAAGTACTCCAAACACAAGCTGGGGATCAAGTGAGGATTCTCTACCTACATCAATTACTAAGGGAGATGAGTCACCAAATCCATTAGAAGATGTAACTATAAAAGGGGTACAAGAAGTTAAGGAACATTCTGAAGATGTAGCTTCTGACAGTGTTTATTCTAATGTAAAGGATATTAAGAATCTTTTTGATAATGATTCTAATACTTCTGTAGCATTAAACACTAGTAGTAGTGAAATTATTTATAATTTCACAAAACCAACAAAGGTAAGTATGCTTACTCTAACATCTGCAAAGTCAGGAAAAGCACCTACTTCTTATAAGTTAAGTGGTAGATCTGATGGAGAAGAGTGGAGTGTAATTGATGAGAGAAAAGATTTAGAATTTGAATGGCAGCGTTATACTAGACCATTTAGTTTATCAGAAGAAAAGAGTAAAGCATTTACTCAGTATAAGATAGAACTAGTAGGTGGAGATGCATTATCAGAAATAGAACTTATGGGACAAGAAGGAGATACTTCTGGAATTGATGTAGGAGTATTAAGTAAATTAATATTAAAAGCAAAAGCAGTTGACCAAAGCAATTTAGTACAAGCTGCTAAGGATATATTATGTAATGCAATTAAAGATGCAGAAGCTGTTAGTAATAGCCAAAAACCTGATGATAAGGAAATTGTTACTCAATACAATAACTTAAGCAATGTTATCAGAAGAGTGAATTCTGTAAAAATAGCTAAAAACAAACTAGAAGCAGAAGAATTTAGCTCAGCACATTCAAGTATTGTAAATGACGGAAAGAATATTGGAGGAGTAAAGAAAAATACTTGGGTTAAATATAATGATGTTGTATTTGATGGCAATGAAGATAGTTTAGAAATATACTATGCAGCTCAAGAGAAGGATGCTGGTGGATATGTAGAAGTACATCTTGATAGTATGGATAGTGAACCAATTGCTAAGATAGATGTTCCAGTAACAGGTAATGACTGGAGTAAATATGTTTTAGTTCAAGGAGATCTAATAAAAAATGTTGAGCTAGGATTACATGATGTATATTTAGTATTTAAAAATGATACTGTTAAAGCTTATGTGTCAAATGTAGACTACTTTAGCTTTAAAAACAAAATTGATTTAGATGTTACTACGATTGGTGAAGGAAAAGTAAATCAAGGAGTAGTATATGAAGGCAGACCTTATACAATAACTTTTGATGGAGAAGTTAGCAAGGTATTTGTTGATGGTAAATCAGTAGATTTTGATAAGGTAAATAATTCATATTCATCAGAAAAAGCAACTAGTGATAGTAAGATTGTTGTAGTGTTTGGAGAATTACCTTCTCATAATATAACAAAAGATATCACAGGGGGAGAGGCAACAGTTGAATTAGATAAGAATGAAGCCTCATTATATGATGAAGTAATATTAACAATCAAGAATATTGAGGAAAATAAAATTTTATCAGCAGTAAAAGTTAACGGAGAAGCAATATCTATTCCAGATAGTGTAGACGGAGTTTACACAATAAAGCTTATAATGCAAAATGAGGATTTAAAAGTAGAAGTAGCATTAGAAGAAAAAGTGGATATGGTTAATGTAAAAGTAAATCCTTCAGAAAATGGTAATATTTCTACATCAGCTGTAGACAATAAAGTTCAAAAGGGTAAGGACTTAATAATCAATGTTAATCCTAACAATGGATATAAGTTAGCAAGCTTAGCTGTTAATGGAAATGACATGACAAGTAGTGTACAATCTAATCAATTAGTTTATAAAGGTGTGGACAAAGATATAGAAATAAGTGCTACCTTTGTAATTGATACAAATAAACAAGAATTACAAAAAAATATTGCTTTAGCTAATGAGGTAATAGAAAAGGGATTATTACAAGGTGTAAGTAAAGAACTTGTTGATGAATTCAATGCTACATTGCTATCAGCAAATAATGTAAATAAAAATCCTAATGCTACTCAAGAGGATATTAATAAATCAAACACATCTTTACTAGTGGCAATAAATAAAGTTTTAGATTTTGAAGTTGTTAATAAAGATGAATTAAAGAACTATATAAATGAAGTTGAAAGTCTTGATTTAAAACTCTATACAGAAGCTAGTGTCACTGAGTTTAATAAAGCATTAGATAATGCAAAAAATACATTAAATAATGAGGCTGCAACTCAAGAGGAAGTTAATAAAATATTAAGTGAATTAAAGAGTGCTAGAAATGCTTTAATTAAGATACCAGAAAATCCAGGTACAGAAAACCCTGGAGAAGAGAACCCAGGTACAGAAAACCCTGGAGAAGAGAACCCAGGTACAGAAAATCCTGGAGAAGAGACTCCGAGTAAAGAGGATCCAGATACAAATGGAACTTTACCTAAAACTGGTAATATGTCTGATGCAAATAAGTATCTGTATGCTGTTATTACTATAAGTGCTGGATTATATTTAATATTAAAAAAGAAAAAATAGAATAATTTAAGATGGAAAAGGTTCTTTGTTTAATAATTACTTATATAAACAAAGGACCTTTTTTAATTCCACAAAGTAAGTTACAAGTTTTAAGAATATGGTATAATTGATTCAAAATAGTAAAAAAACTTTTATTATTGCTTAAATAAATATTAGAAACACCCTTGACTATCCCCTTAGGGTTTGGGTTAAAGTTAAACCAGAGGTGATGAGAATGTTAATAAGAGAAGTTTCTAAGGAAACTAATTTAACAAAAAAAGCTATAGAATATTATTGTGAACATGGGTTAGTAAATCCGCAAACATTGGAAAATGGATATCGAGATTTTTCAAGTGAAGATATAGAGAAGTTGAAAAAAGTTTCTTTATATAGAAGATTGGGATTAAATATATCTGATATAAAAGCTGTTCTAGAAAATCAAAATCTGTTAAAGAGTATTGTTTATAAAAAATCTTTGGAATTAGATAGGCAGAAAGAAAAACAAGAAGTATTAAAAAAGTTAAATGACGGAAGTAAATTAGAAGATGTAGAAAAAGAAATAAATTCTATAACAGCAAAATCAACTATTTTAGAAAAATTACTAGATATGTTTCCGAGCTATTATGGAAGGTTTGTTAGTATGAATTTTTCCTATTATCTTAATGGAACAATAGAAACAGAAGAACAAAAGTACGCCTTTGAGGAGATTATAGAGTTTTTAGATAATACTCCTAATTTAGAAATTCCAAAAAAATTACAAGATTATTTGGATGAATATACAGATGCTTTTAGTGCAAAAGATATAACAAAAATGATACAGTCAAAAGAAGAAAATGTAAAAGACTATGAAAAATTTATAGAAGATAATAAAGATATACTTAAAGAATATATTGAATACAAAAAGACCGATGAATTCAAGAATTCTCCAGCAAATAAACTGGCAGAGCTCACTAAAGAGTTTTGTAAGACAAGTGGTTATTATGATAAATTTATCCCTGCAATGAGAAGATTAAGTTCAGAATATAACAAATATCAAGAAAGATTATCTGAAGTTAATGAAAAGTTTATTAAGGACTATCCAGAAACAAAAAATTGGTAGTAGAAGGTGCATGAGTTCCGAGATATTGGAGTTGGAACTTAGGCACTTTTTTATTTACAAGAAAGTTGTTTATATTATACTTAGCTCAATATAAAAATAAATTCAATATTAATGAATTGACAATAGTGTACGATATACAGTATAATAATTTTGAGGTGATTACATGGATTCAATAGATGAACTTATGGCTTCACTACTTGTTGAACTTAGAAGAGGGACATTAGTGCTTTCAGTACTTAGTCAGCTTGATAGTCCGGAGTATGGTTATTCTCTTGTTCAGAAACTTGAGGAAAAAAATTCTCCAATAGATTCAGGGACATTATATCCACTACTTAGAAGACTAGAAAAACAAAAACTTTTAACTAGTGAATGGGATACAACAGAAAGTCGTCCAAGAAAGTTTTATGTTTTAAGTAATGAAGGAAAAGAAGTATATAAGCGTTTAAAAAATGAATGGAAACTTATTTCTAGTCAATTAGATATATTGCTGAAAGAGGGGGATTAAAATGAATTTGATTGATCGTTATGTTTATGCTGTAACTGAAAATTTGAAGGAAGATATAAAAGAAGATGTAAGCAGGGAACTTCGCACAAATATAGAGGATATGCTACCAGATGAGCCAACAGAAAATAATGTGAGAGAAGTTCTTGAAAAGTTAGGAAATCCTAAGAAGCTTGCAAGTGAATATGGTGATAGTAAGAGATATTTGATAGGACCAGAACTTTATGATAATTATATCTATGTTCTTAAACTTGTTACGGGAATTGTTGCTGCAGTGGTTGTATGTGCTTCACTTTTAGAAAAGATATTTTCACTTTCACCTGATGCTGGTTTCTTAGGAACTGGAATTGGAATTTTTGCAGGTGTGATTTCAGCTGGTATTGAAGGTGCTATTCAAGGAGCATTATGGGTTACAATTGTATTTATTATTTTAGAGAGAACAGGAACAACAAATGTAAACTATGGAAAAGGAACTGGGCTTAAGAATAAATGGTCAGTAAATGATTTGCCAGAGATTCCTGTAGGGGGTAAAGGAAAAATTTCACGTGGAGAAACTATATTTTCAATGATATTCACAGTTATATTTACTGCTTTAATATACACAAATGCTCATTTTATAGGTATTTATACTACTTCAGAAGGTGGACTTACTCTTTCTGAATCATTGTTTAACGATGAACGTTTGAAGTTCTATATGCCTATGTTTTTAATAGTTGCATTATTTCAGTTTGGTGTTTATGTTTGGAAATTTGTTGCTGGAAGATGGAATACCCCACTTGCAATAGTAAATTCAATATTTAATGTTGCCTCTTGTATATTGATGTATGTAATGGTAAAGGACTCTACTCTCATTAATGAAGGCTTTATAAACAAATTAACTAGTTCTATTGAAGTTGCAAGTTCTAATATAACTATAGCCTGGGAAAAAGGTATAAATATTTTTATAGCAATCTTTGTTCTGATTGCTTTATGGGACAGTATAAGTGGATTTTTAAAATCTAAGAATTTGTTAAAATAAATAAGAAAACAGCAGTTTCATTTAATTATGGAGCTGCTGTTTTTATAATTTAATTCAGTTTTTTATGGTTTCATAAATAGAAGGGTTTATAGAACCAATCACAAGATCAGCAAGTTCTTCTGGAGTTTCTTTAAAGCCATTTTCCATCCAATGAGTTTTTACCTGAACAAGTCCACCAAATAAGAAATACTTTACGTATTCTATTTCAGCAGCAGATTTTCCATGTAATTTCATTATGGATTTATCAAAATAATCGCTCATGAAAGGATAATAAAAGTCCATAATATTGTAGTTTAGTTTACACTTAATGACTAACAGCAAAAAATCCTTGGTTTTATGCCAATAATCAAAATAAGTTATGAAGATATTACGTATATTTTTTTCAGCCATTTTATCTATTTCATCAAAACAGTCTTTATATAATTTACTGACATATTCATATAGTACATTTTCTTTTGATTCAAAGTTTCTATAAAAGGTTTGGCGTGTTAAGTCAGCTTTGTTTATTATTTCAGTAATTGTGATTTTATCAAAATCTTTTTCCTTCATTAAAGCTAATAGGGATTCAGTAATCCAAGCTTTAGATTTTAGAGCAGTTATGTTTGTTGTTTCCTTCTTCATAAACTGTTACATTCCTCTCATTTTGTATAACTTAAGTTTAGGATATTGACCAGAGAATAATAGTAGTATATTATATTCTCAAATAAGTTACAAGTGTAACATTTTTGATGTTTATCATGGGTTGTATGAAGGGAGAATATTATGAGTATAAATGAGTTAAGTGCAAAAGATGTAGAGGTTATTTTGGAAGAACAAAAGAGATATTTCCATACTCAAGCTACAAAAGATTTGGATTTTAGAATAAATCAGTTAAGACTATTAAAAAAGGCAATAAAAGAATATGAGAAGCAAATACTAGAGGCTTTAAATATAGATCTTGGAAAACATAAAAATGAAGGTTACATGACTGAGGTTGGTTTTGTTTATCACAGTATAGATTTAACTATAAAAAATATCAAAAAATGGGCTAAACCAGAAAGAAGAAAAACCCCTTTTTATTTAATGCCAGGAAGAAGTTATATATTAAGTGAGCCTTATGGTTCAGTATTAATAATAGGACCTTATAACTATCCATTTCAACTGCTTGTTGAACCTTTAATAGGTGCATTATCAGCTGGTAATACAGCAGTTTTAAAACCATCTGAAATGACTCCAAATGTTTCAAGAGTAGTAAAAGAACTTATTAAAACTACCTTTGATAAAAGGTATGTGGAATGTGTAGAAGGTGGAATAGAGACAAACACTTCGCTTATAAATGGGAAATTTGATTATATATTCTTTACTGGAAGTGTTCCTGTAGGAAAAATTGTTATGGAGGCAGCGGCTAAAAATCTTACTCCTGTTACATTAGAGCTTGGAGGAAAAAGTCCAGTTATTGTTGATGAAAGTGCTAATATAAAGGAAGCGGCAAGAAGAATAATTTGGGGAAAAACAACTAATGCTGGGCAGACTTGCATAGCACCTGATTATGTTTTAGTTCATGAAACAGTAAAAATTAAGCTTATTGAAGAGCTGAAAACTGCTATTAGAAGTTTTTATGGAGATGACATAGAGAATAATGATTCCTTTGGGAAAATCATAAATGAGAGACACTTTAATCGTATAAAAAACATGATTGATAAAGATAAAGATGGTATTGTATTTGGTGGAAATTATAATGAAAAAGCAAGATACATTGAACCTACTTTAATAGAAATATCATCCCTAGATGCAGCAAGTATGCAGGAAGAAATATTTGGACCAGTTCTTCCTATTATGACTTATGGAGACTTAAATGATGCAATAAAGCAAATATTAAATGCCCCTAAACCTTTAGCCCTATATCTTTTCACAACTAATAAAGCTGTTGAAAATAAAGTTTTAAGTGAAATAAGTTCTGGAAATGCCTGCATTAATGATACCATTATGCATACAGCTAATCCTTATCTTCCTTTTGGAGGGGTTGGTAATGCTGGAATAGGTGCGTATCATGGAAAGGATAGTTTCATTACATTTTCACATAGAAAAGGGGTACTAAAGAAACCATCAGGATTTGGGACATCTCTTATGTATCCATCATATACCGAAAAACAGTTGAACCTAGTTAAGAAGATTTTTAAATAAGGGATAAAGATGGTACAATAGCTATATCGATTTTAAATATTAGAATAGGGGGTATAATAATGAAACATTTAGGAACGGTAGAATTAGAAACAGAAAGATTGATATTAAGAAGGATTAAGAGTTCAGATGCAAAGCCTATGTTTGATAACTGGGCAAGTGATGATGAAGTTACAAAGTACTTAACTTGGCCTACTCATAGTTCAGTTGATATATCTAAAGATGTAATATCAGAATGGATTCAGAATTATTCAGATAATAAGTTTTATCAGTGGGGAATTGCTTTGAAAGATAATGTTGATGAACCTATAGGAAGTATCAGTGTTGTTCATATGGATGATGATATTGACATGGTACATATTGGGTACTGTATAGGAAGAAAGTGGTGGCATCAAGGTGTAACATCAGAAGCTTTTAAAGAAGTTATTAGATTTCTCATTGAAGAAGTTGGAGCTAAACGTATAGAATCACGTCATGATTCTAATAATCCAAACTCAGGAAAAGTGATGCTTAAATGTGGATTACAATATGAAGGTACATTAAGAAATTCTGACATGAACAATCAAGGTATATGTAATTCTGTTATGTATGGACTTTTGGCTGAAGATTATTATAAGGAAAAAAGCAACTAGGGGGAAGTACTATCTATCTAGTAAAACTTTATGTATGGAAAAAGAAAAGTTGCACAAAATAAAACAGGAGGTGTTTTATTATGCAAATAACTTTAAGCCAAAAAGAAAGACTGTTACTAGAAGATCTAAAGAGCCATGAGGAAATCTGTATTCTGAAATATTCAAACTATGCGAATCAAGCACAGGATACTCAATTAAAGCAGCTTTGCAAAAATAATGAGCAAATTGAGAGAACTCACTTAGATACCATTAATCAGCTTTTAAATGGTACTGTTCCTCAAATGAACCAACAGCAAAATCAAAATTCTACTCAAACTCCAGAAGTAGCAAAGCAAACTCAAAGCAATATATCTGATAAAGATATATGTTCAGATTTATTAATGGCTGAAAAATATGTATCAGGAACCTATGATACAGCAATATTTGAATTTAAGGATACAGAGGTTCGTGATGTACTAAACCATATACAAAAAGAAGAACAAAAACACGGTGAATCTATATTTAAGTATATGGAAAGCAAAGGTATGTACAACGTTCAATAAAATTAGATATCATTAAAAGCACAAGAAAGTTTAGATTAGAAGTCTAAACTTTCTTGTGCTTTTATATAAAGAAGAATTATACTGCTTCATGAAAGAAATGGTATAATATACATATTGTTGAATGATAAAGAGAATATTTTATTGGGGGCATAGAAATGAAACATCTAGGAACAGTACAATTAGAAACAAAAAGATTGATATTAAGAAGATTTAATATATCAGATACACAAGCTATATTTGATAACTGGGCTAAGGATGATGAAGTAACAAAGTATCTTATGTGGACTGCACATACTTCAATCGAAATCACTAAAAGTCTTCAAGAAAGACGAATGGAACATTACATAAATGACAAGTTCTATCAGTGGGCAATCATATTAAAAGAAAATGGAGATGCGCCAATAGGAATCATCAGCATGGTTGATATGGAAGAGGAAATTGATATGATGCAAATTGGCTATACTATAGGGAGAAAATGGTGGAATCAAGGAATAACGTCAGAAGCATGTAAAGAAGTTATCAGATTTCTTATTGAAGAAGTTGGAGTTAAGCGAATTGAATCACGTCATGATCCAAGAAATCCAAATTCGGGAAAAGTAATGCTTAAATGTGGATTGCAATACGAAGGTACCTTGCGTAAAGCTGATAGAAATAACCAAGGAATTTGTGACACTTCTGTGTATGGACTTTTAGCTGAGGATTATTATAAGGAGAAATAGAAAATGAAGATTATTAAGACTGATCCTTGGAGTAAAGATGCAATAATGCTTATGGAAGAGTTATCTAAAACATTAAAGAAAATAACAGGAGATAGTGGTGAAAAATCCTTTGATCCTAAAGATGTTTGTGTACCACATTCATTATTTGTTGTTGCATATGACCGTGAAGAAAAGGCAGTAGGTTGTGGTGCATTTAGACCAATCAATGAAGCTGTGGCTGAAGTTAAAAGGATGTTTTCAAAAGAAAAATCGAAAGGTGTTGGAGGAGAAATTTTATCTTATTTAGAAAAAGAAGCCTATAACATGGGTTATTCAAAGCTTTGGCTTGAAACTAGAATAATAAATGAAAGAGCTGTAGAATTTTATAAAAAAAGAGGGTACCATCAAATATCTAATTATGGAAAATATGTAGAAAATGAAAAAGCAATTTGTTTTGAGAAGATACTGAAAAATTAGTGATTTTATTTCTATTATGTTTAATAAGAAGTTAAGCACTTCTAATCTGTAGTAGCTTCTTCTCAAGCTACATAAAAGTCATTGATTGATAGTTATGTTTAATAAGAAGTTAAGTACTTAAATAGAAAAGTAATTAAATAGAAAAATAGAAAAGTACGCAATTTTTTAAATATTATTTTACTAAGATGTTATGAGTATGGTTAAAAAGGAAAATTTAGCAGAAAAAGAAATAGTGGATATAAGAAACGAGCTGTCGCACTAGCTCTTTAGTGCGACAGCCTCCTTTTTAATATCTAAATATCTAACATATTTATTGTATTTTTTACCTTTAACAAACGAGAGGTATATAAAAACAAAAGAAAAAAGATTATATAATCAACAAGTATTATAAAATTGATTTTAACTATTTCAGCTAACAAACCGGCAATAACCATACCAGCAGGCATTAATGCTGAGGATAAAGTTCTCTGAAAGGCAAAGGCTTTTGATCTCATATTATCAGGTACGGTAACTTGTATACTAGATTGAGTTAATGAATTATTTACTGCAAGACAAAATCCATTTATAAAAAACAATACAGAAATCAAATAGAAATTAGTAGTCAGAGAATAAAAAATCATTGTAAGAGATATGATTACTCCGCTTAAAATAAAAAACTTGAATCTTTTTTCTGTTTTTATATCAATTGCAGATAAAAGTGAAAATCCTAAAAACATTCCAGCACCATTAATAGCCATAGAAACTCCATATAAACCTAAACCTAGATTGATGTTTTCTTTAAATAAGGGCAAAGTTAAAGTCATGGACATAGATGCAACAAAGTTACAAAAGCAAGTTAAAATATATATGTACCTTAATCCTTTTGATTTACTGATAAAAAGCAAACCATCTTTTAAATCTTGAAAAAAGTTAACCTTTTTTGATTTGATTTCTATTTTAGGTACCATCATAAACATCTCAGAAACTGCTGATATTAAAAAACTAAATCCATTTAACAAAAAGGATATAGGAGCTCCAACAATTTGTACCAAGAAACCACCAAAAGCATTTCCCATCATGTCATCGCTTGTACTAATTAATGAAACTACTGAATTAGCTTTTAAAAGTTTAGATTTTGGAACAATATCAGGCAAAATAGAATTGATAGTGGGATTAAAAAAACATCCACAAATCCCTACAATAATGCCAGTTGAAACTATCATCCAAAGTTGTAAAAGGTCTAACTTAGCCAATATACCTGTAAAAATTAAAGTCATGGCACAAATCATGTCACAAGAAATTAAGATGATTTTTCTATTATGCCTATCAATAAAGGTTCCAGCAAAAGGTGATATCACTATCCTAGGTACAACTGAAATCGCCATAAATAATCCCATAATGGCAGTTGAACCTGTTTTGCTAAGAATCCAAACTCTAAGAGCTATGTCATAGATATTATCTCCAAAAATTGAAAACAACTGTCCTTGTAATAATAATATAAAGTTTTTATTCCATAAAGGTTCCTTGTTTATAGTTTTCATTGTTATTTCCCCCTAGTACTTTGTAATTAAGTTCGTGCATTAAAGAGCTTCATAAAAAAATAGCAGTCTCCATTTTTTTTATGAAGCTGCTATTGTTTATTTCTTTCTTTTTCATATATGTAGATATCAAGAGCTCTTATTCCTCTATGAGCAAGTTTTATAAATAAGATAAATGAGTAAATTCCCAGAGCAAATATGGGAATGTAGAATAAAAGTAATACAAGTCCACGAGCCATAAAGCCACCTCCTATAAATTTCATAAAATTATTATAACATATAACTTGGTACATATGTTAATGTTTATGTAATAATATGATTTAAATGGTATAATATTCATATAAGCAAGTGTAGGAGATGGTTACATGGTACAATGTCCATATTGTAAAAGAGACATGAAAAAGGGTTTTGTAGAAGGCGATGGAAGAAACGATTTAATATGGGTGGAAGAAAATAAAAAGAGAAATTTTCTTGATAATATGCTTGGGAAAAAGTGTGTAATATTAGCAAAAAGGGAAATATGGGTAAGGAGTAGCGTTGATGCTTACTACTGTGAAGATTGTAAGAAAGTAATAATTGATGTAACTGACAATGAAGAAGATTAAGATTTGGAGGACGATATGAAATTAGGTGAGGTTGGATTATTAACAAATGATGTTATAAGATTGGCAAATTTCTATAAGAAGTTGTTAGGTATGATAATAATAGTAATGACAGTGTACATCAAACAATTATTTCTGAGGAAACTATGTTAACAATATATAATGATGGTTCTATAAAAAACAATTGTAATCAAAATATTTGTATTGCTTTTTCTGTTGATAATATTGATGAAGAATATAAAAAAATAATTGAACTTGGAGTGGAGATTATAGAAAAACCTAAAACACGTCCATGGGGGGCAAAGAACATGAGCTTTTATGATCCAGATAAAAATACAATATATTTACGTAGTATAGTTGAGTGAGTTGATTTGGATAACTTTTATAAAGAGTTAGTAGAACTTTTTGAAGAGAATTCTGATATAGTATGGGGCATTTCAAATATTGATTTCAGTGAATATAAGAAGTTTTATAAATGCTCATTAGTTATGGCAATACCACATAAAGAAATCATAGAAATAAGCAGTTATAAGGAAGAAAAGTTTGAAAAGTTGATACACGAAGCAAGAAACAGAATTAATGTAATTTTAGAAGATATCAAGGAAATATTAGAAAAATATAAAATTAAATACTATGTACCACCAGTTGCTCAATCAAGTGAAGAAACACTTGTTGCACCATTTTCATTTAAGTTTGCAGCTATTAATGCTAGACTTGGATGGATAGGAAAAAATGGAGTTTTGATAACAGAAAAGTATGGTCCAAGAGTAAGACTTTCCTCAATACTTATAGATTATGATCTTACTGTTGGTACGCCTATAACTAAAAGCAAATGTCCAGAGGGATGTAATTTATGTGTAGACATTTGTCCATATAAAGCTTTGATTGGACATACTTGGAACATTAATTCCAAACGTGATGAGTTGATTGATTATAAGTTGTGCAATGAAAAAAGAAGCCTTTATATAAAAGCACATAATAGAAAAAATTCCTGCGGATTATGTATGGTTGTATGTCCTGTTGGGACAAAATAAGAATGGAGTAAATATTATGAGAATAGAAACAAAACGAATAAAGATAAGAGACTTTGAAAGGAAGGATGCAGATAATCTTTATAGAATCGTTAGAGAAAAAGATATTCTTAGATTTATGCCTGATTGGGCTGAAAATGCCTCTTCGCCTAAAGAGTATTTTGAATATATTGATTGGCATCAAACTCAAAAAGATTCAACGGATATTTATGAAAATAAAAGATATGTAATAGCATTACCTGATACTGATGAAATGATTGGAATGGTAGGCATGGGACTCGAAGATACATTAAATGAGATTGAGATCGCTTATTTTATGAGTGAAAAATATAAAAACAAAGGATATACAAAAGAAGCTGTAGAAGTTTTAGTAGAATGGTGCTTCAATGTATCAGATGTAAACTACCTTATTGTGACTATTGATTGTGCTAATATCCCTTCATGTAATCTTGCTGAGAAATGTGGTTTTGAACTATTTGAGAAAAGAACACCTATAGGACATAGGCAACCGAATATGGAAAGTGATAGCTATTTTTATTATAGAAAATACAGAACTTTATAGGCAGGTGAATAAAGTGCTTTTTAATTATACATTAGGAATCAAAGAGGAAAATGAAAAGACAAAAACAAATTATAGAAAAGCTGTGAGAGCAGTTATTTTAAAAGATGATAATATTCTCTTGGTACATACAAACAAAGGGGATTTTAAATTTCCTGGTGGAGGAATGAACAAAGAAGAAAGTCAAGAGCAAACATTAATAAGAGAAGTTAAAGAAGAAACTGGATATATAGTAGGAGATGTAAAAGAAAAAATCGGAGTTTTTATAGAAAGAAGTTTAGATAGATATAGAAAGGATTTTGTTTTTGAGATGATTTCTACTTATTATTTATGTGAATTAACTGATGGCATAGCTGATCAAGAATTAGATGACTATGAAATTGAGTTAGGATTTAAACCAGTTTGGGTAAATCTTAATGAGGCAATTCGTGTAAATGAGGAAATAATTAAAAATGATAGTTTAGATATAAATAAATGGATATATAGAGAAACCAAGGCTTTGAAGGCTGTTAGTGAAAACTATGATAGTTTGATTAAAGGTAAATAAGTTAGATGAAGATGGGGGTTACATGTTTATTGGAGGCTGGTCTATTTTATTTGGAATATTTATTTTTTCGTTTTTATATTCAATTTATAAGATTGTCAATAAAGAAAAAGGTAGTATTCTTTGGATTATAATAACATCAGTGGTTGCAATGTTTTTATTTAATATTGTTTATGTTATTAATGGACTATAGGGAAATGAGTAATTTAGAATTGTTGAAGATCGTATCTAAATATTAAAGAATTTGCTTAAAAAACAAAAAGTAATATATCCAAATAGCATTAGTATTATTAATATAGATATATATAATTTCTTTTTAACTGGTTTTAATCTTAAGTGATATATAAAACCAAAAAAAAGAGCAATTAAAGCAAAGTATAGGCCAAATAATAAATATTTATATAGAGTAAATACACCAGTCATATTTTTATGTAGAGAAAAGTTTTGATAATAGAGAGAATATTGATTTTTTCCAACAATAAAAAATATGGTGAATATGATTAACGGGATAATTACTAAAGTAAATGCTTTTATTAATTTATCATTCATAAAAGATACTCCTATAATTTTTAATACTTGTTTTTCTATAAGAATTTTAAGTGCAAGCCCTAGATATTCTAAGTTTGTGATATATATAGTATATCAATAGAAATATAGACAATTCAAGCAAGGGGTTTAACTACTTTTGATTATTTTGAGTTATTAATAAAATTTAGATTTATTTACGTAAGGAGAAAACCATGGATAAAACAAAATTATTTTCAGAGTTTCCACTTATTAAAACAAGTGAAATAACTCTAAGAAAGATAGAAAAAGATGATTTAGAGGAACTTTATTCAATATATAGTAACGAGAATTTATTTAAATATAGACCTGGCTCTGCAAAAAAGAATAAAGCTACAGTTGAAAATATGATTACTCATTTTGAAAGAGATTTTGGTAAAAAGAAAACCATATTTCTTGGAATTTGTAGTAATGAAAATACTGAGAGAATCATTGGAGTTGGGGAAATATTTGATTTTGATGACAAGGTAAATATGGTTACTTTTGGATATACTTTAAATGAGGAATACTGGGGAAAAGGTTTTGCAACTAAGGCAGCTGAGGCAATGAAGGATTATTTAATAAATGTAATTGGAGCAAATAGAGTACAAGCTTTTGTTATGCCTGAGAATATTAAATCTAAAAGTGTATTAGAAAGATGTGGATTCACAAAAGAGGGGACTATAAGACAAGGAACAATTTGGACAGGTCAAGGAGTAGTGGATTTAGATTTATATTCATTTTTAAAGTCTGATTTGTAAAATAGATTTTTATTTAATGGAGGTATAGATATGGGATGTTTAATTTGTGAGAGAATTGAAATGATAAAACAAAAGGTGAATCCATATTTTGTGATGGAACTTGAAACTGGATATGTGGTTATAGGAGATCATCAGCATTTTAAAGGGTATACATTATTTTTATGTAAGCATCATGTTAGTGAATTACATGAGTTGCCTAATGATTTTAGAGTTAAGTATCTCGAAGAAATGAGCATTGTTGCAGAAGCGGCATATAATGCATTTAAACCTGAAAAGATGAATTATGAATTGCTTGGAAATGGAGATTCTCATGTTCATTGGCATCTATTTCCTAGAGTTACAGGAGATACACCTAAAAAGGGACCTGTATGGTGGCTGCCAAGAGAAGAGATGTATGATGACTCAAAGCGTATAAAGGGTGATGAACTTAAGAAAATGGTAGAAAAGTTAGAGAAAGAACTTAAGAATTTACTGTCAAAATAAGTATTGCTTTAATATAATGGTATTCTCAATAATTTAAGGGAGAAAGTACATGGAAAACTTTGAATGGGAGATAGTAAAATCTGAACATATTGTTAAGGATAGATGGATTTCTCTACGTGCAGATACCTGTAGAATGCCAAGCGGAAAGATAGTGGAACCCTATTATGTGTTTGAATATCCGGCTTGGGTAAATGTTGTTGCAATAACTAAAGAAAAAGAAGTTGTACTAGTTAAGCAATATAGACATGGGGCTCAAAAAACTCTTTTAGAATTGCCATCAGGAGGGGTTGAGCTAACAGATAAGGCACCAGTTGATGCTATAAAAAGAGAATTAATTGAGGAAACAGGATATACAGCTAAGGAGTTTGTTCATACTTGTACTATTTCTGCTAATCCCGCAAACCATACTAATCTTACTTATTGCTTTCTCGCTTTAGATGCAGAATTAACCTCAGATACTCATTTAGATGATACAGAACAAATAGAGGTTGTTTTAAAACCTTTAGATGATGTAATCTATGACCTTAAGGAGAATAAATTTTTACAAGCTTTGAATGTTACAGCTTTATTTCATGCATTGATGCATATTAATATGATAAAATTTTAATATAGGTACGTAACACCGTATTATTTAAAAAATTTTACGGTGTTTTATATTATAAATGTAGATTGGGGAGAACTTGATATGAACAATTTTGTGAAAACACATGGATTAGGAAATGAATACATAGTTTTAGATGAAGAAAATATAAGTTTTAAGTTAACTGAAAAAGCAATACAAAGAATATGCAACGTGAATTTTGGAATAGGATCAGATGGAATTTTACTTAAAGTGAAATCAGTTAAAGCAGATTTTGGTTTAAAGATTTTTAATCCTGATGGTTCAGAAGCAGAAAAAAGCGGAAATGGATTAAGAATATTTTGCAAATATGTTTATGATTATGGATTTACTAGTAATAAGGACTTCACAGTTGAGACAAAAGGTGGAATAGTTAGAGCTAATATAGTTGAAGAAACTTCAAGTAAAAAGGCAAAGAGGATATCAGTTGATATGGGTAAGGCAAATTTTAATTCTAAAGAAATTCCTACAAGTTTTATTATGGAAGAAGTAGTAGGAGAAAAGTTAGAAGTTGATGATAAGGAATATGAAGTAAACTGTGTATCTATGGGAAATCCTCATTGTGTAATCATTAAAGATAATTTAGATATTGATGAGATAAAAACCTATGGTAAGCTTATAGAAAATCATGAGATGTTTCCTAATAGAACTAATGTCCAGTTTGCAAAAGTTTTATCAAGAAATGAAGCTGAAATTCTTATATGGGAAAGAGGAGCAGGTTTTACCTTAGCATCAGGAAGTTCTTCCTGTGCAGTAGCTAGTGTTTTAAAAAAGAAAAATCTAGTTGATAATGAAATAAAAATAAAAATGTTAGGGGGAGAGCTTATTATTGAAATAGATGATGGGTGGAATGTAAGAATGACTGGTGAGGTTAGACAAATAGCAGAAGGTGTTTTAAGTGATGAACTTATTGAGGATTTTAGTTGATTTATTTGAGGAACACTCTATTATTCAGAAATGGATTATAGGGTGTTTTTCTATATTAACTGTAATTATATTTTAAAAAGACTAAAGTAATAACATGAATTAAATGGTATAATATCCATATTATATATGAAAATTAGAAGTGTAAATTATTATTTTGTGATGGGGTGATGAAATGGATTTAAGATTAAAGTTTAATGAAGATCCATTAAAATATGACAAGTATAGACCAACCTATAGTGAAGAATTATTTAAGGATATTATTGATTATGGGAAATTAAATAATTCGAAAAGTGCACTTGAAATTGGGATAGGAACTGGACAAGCTACTTTACCATTTTTAGAGGCAGGCTGTAGTGTTACGGCTATTGAACTTGGAGAGGATTTAGCTAGATACGTTAAAGAAAAATTTTCTTCTTTTAGGAATTTCGAGGTTGAAAATATAGGTTTTGAAGACTTTATTAGTGATAAAAATCAATATGATCTTGTATACTCTGCAACAGCATTTCATTGGATACCAGAGGATATCGGATTTAAGAAAGTTTATGATTTACTAAAGCCAGGTGGAACAATAGCTTTGTTTTGGAATCACCCATTTGTAAATCGTGATGATGATAAAATACA
Organism: Clostridium sp. YIM B02506; assembly: GCF_022324845.1. Taxonomy (NCBI): domain Bacteria; kingdom Bacillati; phylum Bacillota; class Clostridia; order Eubacteriales; family Clostridiaceae; genus Clostridium; species Clostridium sp. YIM B02506. Next base: position 7,738 of record NZ_JAKGTG010000034.1, on the reverse strand, counting down.
TAGAGAAATCAGAAAAGTGTATGAAAAGTTCAAACCATCAGATAAGGAGCTTACTGAATTTAGTGAAGATTCTTGCAAAAAATATACACAAATATTAGAGAAGTACGGATTCACAAATATAAAAAGTAAGATTTACAGAAAAACAAGAAAATTAAAAGCTAATGAATACATATCTCTACTAGAAACTTATTCAGATCATAGACAGTGTGCTGAGGATTTAAAAAACAATTTATATAATGGAATAACAGAGGCTATAAATAAGTTTGGAGGTGAAATTAATATTTATGACACTATGGACTTGTACTTAGGAAAAAAGCCTTTAAGTGATTATGAAATTAAAAAACATAAACTTGTTTGTTTTGATTTAGATGATACATTGATTAGAGAAATACACTCTGTAATGTTGCCTTGTATTTTAAATGGCATGGAAAAAGAACATTCCTTAATACAGGAGAAAGAAGAAGAAGGCAAAATTGATTATATAGAGGCAGATTATCTTAGAGCAAAATTACTTTTGGGATTAGAGGAAAGTGAAATTAAACATTCATTTCTAGAGATTGTAAAGCCACTAAAAAATATTAGAAGTGTAATTGAATTATTACATAGCCAAGGTATTAAGTGCATTGTAATTACTGTAGGACCAAAACAAGTAGTTAAAGTTGCATGTGATATTTGGGGTTTTGAAGGCTATTATGGAAGTGAGTATGAAGTCAGAGATGGGATATTCACTGGAGAGATTATAAATTATATTAAATCAGAAAATAAGGTTGAGTATTTAAAGGATTTTTGCATGAAAAATAATATAAATCCTGAAGAGTGTATAGCAGTTGGTGATGGAACAACAGATATTCCCCTGTTTAATTTCTGTAGTAAATCTATTGCAATAAATGCATCTAAGAAGGTTAAAGAACATGCAAGTTATGCAGTTGATACTGATGATTTGATGGATATTATGAAATATATAGTAATGTTGGATGAGAAAAATATGACAGAAGAATTTGTTCCTAATGAATTTATAGTTCCTAAAGCTTTGGAAACAGAGAGTTTTAGGTTAAGAAAGTTAAGAGTAGGGGATTTAGAGAAAGATTATGAAGCAGTAATGTTCAGTAGAAAGCACATTAGAGAGCTTTATTCAGAAATAGATGATGATACCTGGCCAGAAGAGAATATGAAAATTGAAGAAAATTTAGAGGATTTATATAGACATGAAAAAGAGTTTGAAAATAGAGAAACATTTGTATATACGGTAATGACTTTAGATGAAAAATTATGCTTAGGTTGTGTTTATATAAATCCAAGCGATAAACAATGTTTTGATGCAGAAGTATATCTGTGGGGCAGAGAAATTGAGATAGAGAGAGCTCTTTATAAAACAGTTGAGAAATGGATTAAAGAGAACTGGCCTTTTAGTAATGTTGCTTATCCAATTTTTCAGATAAAAGCTAGTGAGTGGAAGAAATTAAAGTAGATTAAGTAGATGAATTAAAGGGGGCAATTATATTAAAAGAAACAAATGAGCGTATAGGGAAAATTGCTTATTTATTAATAGATAATAATAACCATTTTGGAGAAATTGAATAATGTTTAGGGAAAAAATTTCAAAACAAAGGCCTTGTAACAGAAATTACAAAGGCTGTTATTCAATTTTGAGAGATGAGTTTGTATCTAGAATACATGGTGAGGGATAGGAATGAGAAACTTTACGGTTAAGGAATCAGAATTTAAGGAATGGGATTCAGTGTTTAAAAATTCTTCTTCAATTAGCGTTGAAACTTTAAAAACTGGAACAATTATTTGTAAAATATCAGGATTGATTAATTTAAAGAATAAAGAAGCTAAACAAATAAAAGATGGGTACGCTAAAATACCAGTACTTGCGCATATACTTAGGCATGAAAAATATGGGGACTATTTGATAGACACAGGATTTGACAGCACTTTTTCAAAAAAAGCTGAAGGTAATTTTAAAGGTATTCTTAGTAAATTTTATTTTAAAAAAAAGCATTTTCAAGAAAAAGATTCAGAGGGGGTTGAAAAACAACTTGAGAAAAGATCTATAAATTTAAAGGGAGTTTTTTTAACCCATATTCATGAACATGCAGCAGGAATACCATCATTGCCAAAAGAAATACCATATATATATGGATATGGAGAAAAAGAGGTAGGGATTTTTCCGTTAGTATACTCTGACTTTTTTGCAAACAAGATAGATATACAAAAAATAGATATTCTACAGGGACAAGATATGCCTATATTGGGAAAATGCATAGATATTTTTGGAGATGCTTCTCTTTGGGCAATTTCTACTCCAGGACATACGGAAGGACACATTTCTTATCTAATTAATGGTCAAGATTCAAAAGTTTTAATTATGGGTGATATTTGTAGCACCAAAAAAGGATTCGAAATTGGAGTTGAAACTGGCAAATATTCATCAAACCTTAAGGAAGGGAGAAAAAGTTTCCTAAAATTAAAAGAGTTTGTAGATCATTATCCATACATAGAGGTTGTGTTTGGACATGAGACTGATGAATTCAAAGTGGAATACAGATAATTTAAAGGGGGCTAGTTTTATTAGTTGCTTTTAAATTCAAGATATATATTGATGTAGCAGCGAAATTTGATATTCCAATAATGATCTCAACACCAAGTAGAAGAGCTAAAGAGTAAATATCCATCACAAAAAATATTTGTAGGAGGATTAATGGGTTGTGTTGGAGATGCTTATAAAGGGGAAACTATCTTTGATGAAAGGTCATCAGAAGAGTTCCATTTATGGCAGACTAATCTATTTTAGGCTTACAAGCTAATGCTTCAGATTTTGAATTAGAGGAGTTAGATAGTTCTAAAGAACTGAAATCAAAATCTCCTGAGGAATTAGCATCAAAAATGAGGTTATTGTATAATGTTGTGGTAATAATCAGGCGCATTTGGAGGTTATAGCAGGCATATTTAGAGGAGAAGAGCAAATTAAGATTAAAAGGTTTTAAATAATATCTGTAAATTAAGACAAAGTATATAGGAAGGAGGAATTGATAATGAATAAGCTCAAATGGGCTCTAACATTGGTAATAACTGCTTCCCTGTTATTAGGTTTAACTGGATGTAGTGAAGAGAAAAATGAGATAGGTACCTCTGAGCCAAAGACTGTAGTAGAAACTGGTAATAAAATCGAGGATGATAATAAAATAAATATCAATACTCTTAAATTTACATTACCTACAAGTTGGATGAAAAGAGGAAATGAAAGCGAGATTTTTTTTGATGATGAAAATAAACAAACAGTTGGAGGAATTTCAGTAGTCGGATATTATGGTGATTATGGTACCTCTTTGCCTAACCATAGTAAAATATTAAGCACAGAAGAGGTTGATAGTATCTTCGGAAAAGGAAAACTTTTTACTCTTGAACGAAGTAATCCTGCTGCGTCTAATAATTCTAAAATGTGGAATGAAGTACATGTTATGATACCTACTAATAACAATAGCATGGTTTATGATATATGGGTAAATGTGCAAAAAGATACTCTTATAAATATTTTAAAGAGTTTCCATTAGGGAAGTATAAAAATATACAATAAAAAATTAAGATAGCAATAAATAATATTCTTATTACATGAATAAGCGTTAAAGAATAATAACTTAAAATTATATAAAAAAGAGAAATCTTAAATTTATAGGAGTTAATATGAATTGTAATAAAATTTATCCTAGAAGAAATGACAAGCAAACAATATACTTGAAGCCAACCATTACAAAGTCCAACATTATGGTTGGAGAGTATACAATTTATAATGATTTTGTAAATGATCCAAGGGACTTTGAGATAAATAATGTATTATACCATTATCCTGTAAATAAGGACAGCTTAATCATAGGAAAATATTGCTCAATTGCCTGTGGTGCTAAATTCATTTTTACAGATGGAAACCATAAGATGTCCTCATTATCAAACTATCCGTTCCCAATATTTACTGAAGACTGGGGAATTAATGATGTTAATGTAACAGAAGCTTGGGACAACAAAGGAGACATAGTAATAGGAAATGATGTGTGGATAGGATATGAAGCTGTAATTATGCAAGGAGTTCATATAGGTGATGGCGCAGTAGTTGGTACAAGAGCTGTTATAACCAAGGATGTTCCCCCATATACAATAGTAGGTGGGGTACCATCAAAAGAAATCAAGAAGCGTTTTTCAGAAGATGTAATAGATAAGTTAATGGAATTACAATGGTGGAATTGGGATGATGAAGTTGTTCAAAGGAATTTAGAAAATATTATTAGTGGGAATATAGACAAGTTGAATTAATTGCAGGAGTGTTTTGATATGGCAAATGATATAGATTTTAACGAGATAGATAGTCAGAAAGAGAACGCATTAAATTTAGTAAAAGAAACTGATAATTTTATTGTTTATTATACGGAATTTGATGAGAGGTGTATAGTTAAAGTACTAGATGATCTTGAAAAAAATTATCATAGAATAACAAGTAATTTAAATCAAAAGCTTGATGATAAGTTAGTTATTGAAGTTTATTCGGATTTGAAGGATCTTCATCTTGCTTTAGGGCTTTCTGATGCACCTAATTGGATAAGAGGGGGGCTTCGTGATGGTGAAATTATAATAGCATCACCTATGAATCCTCCACCAGGTTCAGATTTTGATAATGTATTAAAAACAGCAGTTCATGAGTTTGTACATATCATAGTTAACAAGATAAATAAAGATATACCAAGATGGCTAAATGAAGGTATTGCATGTTTTGAGGCTAAAGATAATAATGATGATTGGATTAGGGAAACTGTAGAGAATGGATTAATAAATAATAAAGTCCCAACATTTAAAGATTTAGATACCGGAGATGATTTTTCAACGTTTTTTGATCGTGATGGATATCAATATTCATATACAATAATAGAATCAATAGTTGAGGAGTTTGGATATGATAAGTTGCGTAATTTAATAAAATACCCAAATGAATTTAAACGTATTTTTATGATAAATGAAAAACAACTACAAGATAAATGGATAGATTTCATCAAAAAGAATTATTTAAAGGTAGATTCATGAGGTGCATCAAGAGGCCCATCAAAACATAAAGACTTAAAGAAGTATTTGGAACATAAGAATTAATATCAAAAAAGGCCCATCAGAATATGAGTTATATAAAAGAGGTGTAATATATGAAAACTTTAAATAAAGGAATTCTGTATGACAAGATGATTCAAGAGAAATCAGATGATGAACTTGGATTATTTGATAAATATGAAGAAACTTTTGTAAAGATAAGAGAGAAGATTTTAAGTTATAAAGTGAAAACTATAGTTGATTTTGGTTGTGGGACAGGTAATCTATGTGGACCATTAAGTGAAAAGTTAACTATTATTGGTATAGATAAAAATGTTGAAATGATTGAAGTTGGTAAAGGAAAATATCCTAACATGAGCTTTGTTGAAAGCAGTATTTTTGATGTACCTATCATAAAGCAAAAGGCTGATATCGCAGTATCTTCATATGTGTTACATGGACTTAATGAAAAAGAACAACAACAAGTTCTTTCTAATATGTTATCAATTAGTGATAATAGTAGAGTTATCTTGATAGATTTCATGTTTGAAAATATGCACCTTAAAAAAGAGCATAAAGAAAGCTTTCTCAGAAATGATAGAGAAGATTTATGGGATTTTATAGAAAGTAAGAACTTTTTTATAGTTGAGGATTTAAGAAAATACATGGAACAGATGGGCCTAATGATTTCTTTTGAACATGTAGGAAATTTTACATGGATTGCGGAGATTAATTTATGATAGCTGAAAGGAGAAAAAGATGAAAGATATAATCTTTTTAGAAAAGTTTCCTTCTGCAAAAGACTATAATAAGTTAAGAAAAGAAATTGGATGGAGAACTTATGATGATGAAATTGTAAGCAAGGGGATTAAAAATTCAAATTACTGTTTATGTGTTGAGTGCGAGGATGAACTTATAGGATTTGGAAGAGTAATAGGAGATGGCGCGACTGCTATCTATATACAAGATGTCATGGTATTGCCTAAATATCAAAAAGTAGGTATTGGAAAGCAAATAATGGAAAAAATAATCAAATACATTAATATAAATTATTCTGATAAGATATTTGTAGGACTTATCGCAGAAAAAGGTCTTGAGAAATTTTATGGGAAATTTGGATTCTCTCATAATGACATGAACTATTTTTATCGTTATTAGAATTAAATAATTGAAATTTGTATCTGAGAAGAAGTTTCATTTAACTATGATTTCATTTAATATAAGAGCAAATAAAGTATAAAAAAACAGGTTTTCATAAACTTAGATAACAATAAAATTTTGGTTTAATGAAAGTAAATATGTTTTTAATAGCAAAGTTAAATAAAAAGTTTAAATTAATTAAAAAAGAATTTGATTTTGAGTATATTATCATTTAAAATAAATTATGTAAATAAAAATGGATGTAAATAAGTTATTTGCTATTTTTTGAATATTATGAGAAAAAATGCGAAGAGAGCATCTGTTATTATTAAGCATAGAAAAAAACTAAAGGGAGTAGATTTTATAAGTTTTAATTATAACCTAGTAAAAAAATACTATGCAAAGTGTGAGATTAAAAAATCAATATGATATGAAATAGTAAATATGTAGTTGGTTTATAATTGTACAAGCGTATTGTATAGTAAATAGAAATAGTAAATTATTATAAACCTTAGTTAATTGAGATAAAAATGGTTAATGATATGAGTTTTAGATTGAAAATATCAAAATATATAACATAAATAAGAAAGGTAAAAAACATATGAGAAAGAAAATAATAGCTAGTATAATAGCAACATTGATGGTAGTATCTTTAAGTGGATGTGGATCTAAAAAGGTTGATTCATCAAAAAGTAATGAATCCAAAGTGAAAAATGAGCAAATGCTAGAACAAGATAAGGTAAACGATGAAGTTAAAACAGATAATACAGAAACTAATGAGTATGTTGAAGTTCTTCCAGATCCAGATTTTTTTAAAGTAGCTAGTGAAAAAGAATCTGCTGAATTAGCATATAAGCCTGGACAATACAAAGAGGTAGATGGTGCTTATAATATATTAAAAACATATTATGTAGAAGGCGTAGATAAGATTTATGACCTTATTGTTGATTTTGAGTATGACGAAAATAAGGTTTTATTCATGCCGTTAGGTGATGAAAAAAAAGAAGACCTTAAAATGGAATACGATTATATGAAGAGAAAAATACCTCAAAAAATTACAGGAATAAAGGTAGAGTATTATAATTGGTCAACTTCAGTATCAACAGATCCAAAAAATCAGTTATCTATTTATTTTAGTTTAGTGTTAGAAACTGAAACAGGGGATTCATATATGACAGGTACAGGACTTACTGCTTTTAAGGATAAAAATGGTGAGTTAAAGTTTGCTTTTTAAACCAGATTTGTTAAATTAGAAGTATAATAATTTACTCTTTAGGAGATTTTTCTTAAAAGTATGCATTGATGTCTTAATATGTATTAAAGAAATAGTCATCATAAAAATTAGAAGAATTTAAGTTTTTTGTAAGTTAATAAAAATAGTAGCAACCTAAATGGGTGCTGCTATTTTTTGATTGTCTAGAAAACCTCCGGCTATGCCGGTGGACAAAAAGGCTTTAGCTCTGAGCAGAAAAAAACTCCTATGATAAAATGAAAGCGACTGACAATCGCAAAACAAATAAATCATAGG
>NZ_JAKGTG010000033.1:12670-49737 GCF_022324845.1 Clostridium sp. YIM B02506 | reverse complement strand
CGAGTAGCGCCGCCAGTATCATGCCCTTATAGGGCTTAATCAAGCCTCCGGCTGAGCCGGTGGTACTTGACTTTTTAAAAGTTTTAGGAATTACTTGACAAGTTGACCATTTTGATGAATAATATTATTCATATATTAAAAGTAGGAATAATATGAATTAATAATATGAGGAGTAATATTATGGCTAAAAAAGTATATTTAATTAGTTATTCTATGTATTGCTGTTGATAGTAAAAATCAAATAAATATTACAATCTAGGTACAAGTAAAGTGTACTATTTATTTTACCTAATACTCTATTAATTATATAGGGATTATAGAAAAAGGGTGAAATAGATACGTTGCTTTTTTATTTATAGCAATTCATAGAAAATCAATAGGGAAAATATAAAATAATAAAAAGGGGCGATTAATGATGTTAAGAAAAAAAATAGGTGTTGTATTTTTAGCTGGAATTTTGACTTTGGGGGTTTTATCAGGTTGCAGTAGTAAAAATAATTCAGCTGGAGAGAGTTCAAATGGAAGCGTAGAATTATTAAATGTGTCCTATGATCCAACAAGAGAATTGTATACACAATTTAATGAAGCTTTTGCGAAGTATTGGAAAGAAAAGAAAGGGCAAGAAGTAACTATAAAGCAATCACATGGAGGATCTGGAGCTCAGGCTAAATCTGTATTAGACGGATTAGATGCTGATGTAGTAACTTTAGCACTTGCAGCAGATATTGACTCTATTAATGGAAAAGGAGAACAAATAGATCCAAAGTGGCAAACAAAATTGCCAAATAATTCTACTCCATATACATCAACAATAGTTTTTTTAGTTAGAAAAGGAAATCCTAAAAACATTAAGGATTGGGATGATTTAATTAAACCTGGTGTAGAAGTAATAACTCCAAACCCTAAAACTTCAGGTGGAGCTCGTTGGAATTACCTTGCAGCTTGGGGATATGCTTTAGAGAAAAATGGCGGAAGTCAAGAGAAAGCTAAAGATTTTGTAAAACAGTTATTTGCAAATGTTCCTGTTTTAGACTCAGGGGCTAGAGGAGCAACAACTACATTTGTTGAACGTGGAATAGGTGATGTATTAGTAGCCTGGGAGAATGAAGCTTTTTTATCTGTTGAAGAACTTGGTGAAGGAAAATTCGATATAGTAGTTCCTTCAGTAAGTATATTAGCTGAACCACCAGTTGCTGTAGTTGATAAAAATGTTGATAAAAAAGGAACTAGAGAAGTCGCTGAAGCTTATTTAGAATATCTATATTCTGATGAAGGACAAGAAATTGCAGCAAAAAACTTCTATCGACCTAGAAATGAAGCTGTAGCAAAAAAATATGCTCAGAAGTTTCCAACTATAAATTTATTTACTATAGACGATGTTTTTGGTGGATGGAATAAGGCACAAAAAGAGCATTTTGATGATGGTGGAACTTTTGATCAAATATATACTAAAAAATAGAGGTTAGATAAATAAGAAGTAGTGAAAATCACTACTTCTTGAATTAATAATAGCAAAGAGGTGCTTTTTATGAGTCTAAAAGCAAAATCAATAAAATTGAAGCAACAAAGTATTTTACCAGGATTTAATTTAACATTAGGATTTACAGTTTTGTATATAAGTTTGTTGGTTTTAATTCCAGTCTCAATGATTTTTTTTGATTCTTCATCTTTAGGATTAAAAGGTTTCATAGAATCTGCCACTTCCGAAAGAGTATTGGCTGCATATAAACTTTCTTTTGGAACATCTTTAGCAGCTGGAATTATAAATACAATTTTTGGTGTTATAATAGCATGGGTTCTTGTAAGATATGATTTTCCAGGTAGAAAGCTTATAGATGGGATTGTAGATCTTCCATTTGCACTTCCAACTGCAGTTGCAGGTATTGCATTAACTACTTTATATGCTGAAAATGGATGGATAGGAAAATTCTTAACTCCATTAGGAATAAAAGTTTCATTTACACCTTTAGGAATAATAGTTGCATTAACCTTCATAGGGTTACCTTTTGTTGTTCGTACTGTACAACCTGTATTAATAAATCTGGAAAGAGAAGTTGAAGAAGCTGCTGCTAGTTTAGGTGCAAATAGATTAATAACATTTATAAAGATAATACTTCCAGAGATAACACCAGCTTTAATTACAGGATTTTCTCTAGCATTCTCAAGAGCCTTAGGAGAGTATGGATCAGTAGTATTTATATCAGGGAATATGCCTATGAGAACTGAAATAGCTCCTCTACTTATAAGGACTAAGCTAGAGCAATATGATTATGCTGGAGGAAGTGCAATTGCGGCAGTTCTTCTGATAACTTCTTTTTTTATTCTACTATTAATTAATATATTTCAATGGTGGAATTCAAAGAGATATTCAAGAGTATAGGAGGTTAACATGGCAGGTAATGTATCATTAAGAATTAATAATAAATCTAAGCAAAAAAACAACTCATCTACAGATGAAAGTAAATTAACAAAAATAATTCTTATTTCAATAGCACTTATATATTTAACGCTACTACTCATAATACCTTTAATTGCTGTATTTGCAAAAGCCTTCGAGAAAGGTTTCGATTTATATATCAAAGCTATAACAGATCCAGTGGCATTAGATGCGTTAAAACTAACTTTATTAACTGTGTTAGTTGCTGTACCAATAAACACAATATTTGGCTTAGCAGCATCTTGGGCATTAGGTAAATTTGAATTTAAGGGAAAAAGTATTTTGCTTACTCTTTTAGATATTCCTTTTGCTATTTCTCCAGTTATAGCTGGATTAATATTTGTATTACTTTTTAGTACTAACCATGGTCTTTTTGCAGATTTTCTAAATGCCAATAATGTAAAGATTATATTTGCACCACCAGGAATAATTATAGCAACTACATTTGTAACTATGCCATTTGTTGCTAGGGAGTTAATACCTCTTATGCAATCTTTAGGAACGGCAGAAGAAGAAGCTGCTTTAACTTTAGGAGCAAATGGATGGCAAACATTTTTTAAAGTGACATTACCCAATATAAAATGGGCATTATTTTATGGAGTAATTTTAACAACAGCACGAGCAGCAGGAGAATTTGGAGCAGTTTCTGTTGTTTCAGGACATATACGTGGTCTTACAAACACACTCCCTCTGCATGTAGAGATTTTATATAATGAATATCAATATTCAGCATCCTTTGCTGTAGCATCTCTACTTACAATAATTGCTTTGATTAATTTAATAATAAAGAATATATCAGAGTGGAAGGTTAGTCAGTTAAACATTAATGGAGAAGGGGTTGTAAAAAGTGAGCATTGATGTAAAAGGTATATCAAAAGAATTTGGTTCTTATAAGGCACTTAATAATATAGATTTAAAGATTAATACAGGAGAACTTATAGCACTTCTTGGACCATCAGGCTCAGGAAAAACTACACTTTTAAGGATTATAGCTGGTTTAGAAACGGCAGATATTGGACAAATATATTTTGATGGAGAAGATAATACAAATAAAGACACCCAAGATAGGAATATAGGTTTTGTATTTCAACATTATGCGTTATTTAGAAATATGACGGTATTTGAAAATATAGCGTTTGGCCTTAGAATTAAGCCAAGAAAAGAAAGATTAAGTAAAAAAGAAATTAATGACAAAGTACTTGAGTTACTATCTTTGGTTAAGATGGAAGGTATGGCAAATAGATACCCAAGTCAATTATCTGGGGGGCAAAGGCAGAGAATTGCCTTAGCAAGAGCATTAGCTGTTGAGCCTAAGGTATTATTATTAGATGAACCGTTTGGAGCGCTAGATGCTAAAGTTAGAAAAGATTTAAGACGATGGCTTAGAAGACTTCATGATGAATATCATATAACTAGTGTGTTTGTGACTCATGATCAAGAAGAAGCTTTAGATGTAGCTGATAGGATTGTTGTTTTAAATGAAGGGAAAATTGAACAGATAGGAACTCCAGAAGAAGTATACGACAATCCAGTTAATCCATTTGTGTACAACTTCTTAGGAAACGTTAATCTGTTTCATGGCAGGGTAAACAATGGTAAGGTTAAAATAGGAGATATAGAATTGGAAACTCCAGAATATGAGGATAAAAAAGATGGAAAGGCATTAAGTTACGCTAGACCTCACAATATCGAAATAATAAAAGATGGTGGGCGAGAAGGGTTTATTAAGGCAAAAGTATTGTTTGTAAGAGCCGTTGGACCTATAGTAAATGTAGAGTTAAAGAGTGAAGAAAGTGAGGAATACTTAGAGGCTGAATTAAGTAAGGAAGTATATACACAACTGAAGATACAGATTGGCGAAGAGGTATATATAAGACCTAAAGAAATCAAAGTATTTATTCAAGAGGATTATGTTATATAATGTATCAAAAGAGTATTGCTGAAAAGTGATACTTTTTTGATTTTATAGAAAACCTATGAGAATAGTTGAATTGTAATTAAAAAGCAGTTAAAATTAAAGAGAAAATATAAAGATATAAGGGGTGATAGAAATATGAAGGTTGTTAAAAAACTAAATGTTTCTAGCCAAGGCTCTGAGCAAAGTCCTACAGAGATATAAAGAACATACTCTATGTTCAGGGCCTTTCTAGAATTTACAGGCTGTAATATTTTTGTGTGAACTTTGCTCTATTATTTACAACTAAAAATGTAGATAGGAGCAGAAGGTTATGAAATATGAAAAAGCACAAAATATATTACCTGAAGAATTAGTTGAAATCATTCAACAATATATTGATGGTAGTTATTTATATATACCTAGAAAAGTTGAAAATAAAAAAGCTTGGGGAGAAAATAGTGGAGTTAAAAGAGATTTAAGAGACAGAAATAAAGAAATATTTAGTTTCTATAATAGAGGCATGTCCGTAAGATCTTTAACAGAAAAGTATTATCTATCTGAGCAGACTATAAGAAGAATAATAAGAGAAGAAAAAAGTAATATATAACTTAAGTATAAGGAGTGATATATATGGCAGTAAAAATGCTTCATACATGTATAAGAGTAATGGACTTAGAAAAGTCATTAGATTTTTATAAAAATGCTTTTGGTCTAGTTGAGACTAAAAGAAAGGATCATCCAGATCACAAATTTACAATAGTATATTTAGGAAATGGTGAAGAAGATTATGAAATAGAGTTAACTTATAATTACAATCCAGAAAAACCATATGTAATAGGTAATGGATTTAGTCATATTGCACTTGGAATGAAAGACATAGAAGGTGAAAGAGAAAGACATATAGCTTTAGGGTATGAGGTGACTCCATTAAAAGGGCTTCCAGGAAATCCTCCTAACTACTATTTTGTAACTGATCCAGATGGATATAAGATAGAAGTTATAAGACAAAAATAGCGACTATTAAATGAGGTGTAATAGATGAAGAAGTTGACCTTATTTGGAGATATGGATATAAATTGTTATATAATTGAGCATGATAACAAATGTTATATAGTTGATCCAGGATATGAAAAAGATAAAATAAGAGAATATATACAAGAACACAATTTAAATGTATTAGGAATACTACTAACGCATGGACATATAGACCATATAAGTGCAATTGATTGTTTTGATGTACCAGTGTATGTACATGAAAATGAATATGATAATTTAGTGCAAAACTATAATAACGTATTTAATCGTTATGGAAGAGAGATGGAGTATTTTTTAGAAGATATTAATCTTATTAAAATCGATGAATCTAATAAGTTTTCTATTGGTGACAAAGAAATAACGGTTATTTATACACCAGGACACACTATTGGTGGAGTTTGCTATAAGTTTGAAGATGATTTATTTACAGGAGATACTCTCTTTAAGGGCGTAGTGGGAAAATGGGTATTTCCAACAGGAGATTTAGAGTCCATGAAGAAATCTGTTATAAATTTGATAGAAACTCAAATAGAGGATGTGAGAGTTCATCCAGGACATGGAGAAAGTAGCACTATTGGAGAAGAAAAAAATAGTAACAAATTTTATTTGGAATGGAAGTAGAGGTAAGGATGTCTATTATTTTATTATAGTAGGCATCTTTATTTTAATGATTAATATTTATTAAATAGAATAATTAAATAAAACATCTTAATTTTATAGAAAAATAATGGTAAAATGAGATATGAAATTTAATAGGTTATTTTATAGAAAAAATTTTGGGGAGATTGATTACTATGAATGAAAAAATACTTATCGTAGATGATACTCTGCTTAATGTAAGAATTTTAACAGATATATTAGAAGCTGAAAATTATAAAGTGTTTTCTGTGGATAATGGATTCCCGGTATTGGATATGGCTAGAAGCATAAGGCCAGATGTTATTTTGCTTGATATAATGATGCCAGGAATGGATGGATTTGAAGTTTGCAGTATATTAAAGAGTAATCATGATGTAAAAGATATCCCGGTGATTATGGTGACAGCAAGAACTCAGGGAAATGACTTGAAAAAGGCATTAGAGATGGGAGCCTTCGACTATATTAAAAAGCCTATTGATGAGGTTGAAGTAATAGCTAGAATTCAATCTGCACTAAGGCTTAAAGATGTTCAAGACAAACTTAAAGAACTGGCTATGAAGGATAGTTTAACAGGTCTATATAACCATGCTGTACTCATAGAATTACTTGAAAAAGAATTATCTAAACAGAAGAGAAATAAGGGTCATATATCCTTCATAATGTTAGATATAGATTATTTTAAAAGGATAAATGATACATATGGACATATGTCTGGGGATATGATATTGAAGGAGCTTTCAAATATCTTGATGAGTTCTCTACGTAAAGGAGATATTGTAGGAAGATATGGTGGAGAAGAATTTGGTATAGTTTTAGTTGGAACTAATAAACATGATGCTTTTCATCTATGTGAGAGAATAAGAAAAAAAATAGAAGATTATAATTTCTTTTTTGATAATAGAGTAATAAAAATTACAGTAAGTATGGGAATTTTCTCTAACGATTATAATAGTAGTATTACTGGAAATGAAATAATACAAAAAGCAGATGAACAGCTTTATAAGGTGAAAACTGGTGGTAGAAACCAAGTTGGCTATGTTGAATAAATTATATTGCAATTACTTGTTTAGATTAAAAACATCACGTATAATATAAAAAACAGCTAATTAAGTATATAGAAAAGGGATGAAGATAATGAATAGGGAATGTGAAGAAAATATAGTTCAACTAGTTTCAGAAATAGCAAATAATTACAAACAAAACTCTGTTTTTTCAGTATATGAATCTTCTAATTTGCCAGACAAGTATGAAGTTATAGAAATATTGCAAGAGTTAAGACAACTTATTTTTCCAGGGTATTTTCAAACCAAAAAGTTATCAAATAGTGTAATGGAATATTATATAGGCGATCTTTTAATGAGTATACAAGAAAAACTTCATAGACAAATAAAATTAGCACTTAAATATAAACATCAAATAAGTGATATTCAAATAATAGAAGAAAAAACCTGCAAGACATGCAGAACTTTCTTGAAAACATTACCTAAAATACAAGAATATGTTTCGACAGATGTACAAGCAGCCTACGACGGAGATCCAGCTGCTGGTGATGTAGAGCAAGTAATTTTCTCATATCCAGGAGTATTTGCGGTAAGCATTTATAGAATAGCGCATGAATTAGATATTTTAAATGTACCATATATCCCAAGAATTATGACTGAATATGCTCATAGTTTAACTGGGATTGATATAAATGCTGGAGCGGAGATTGGAAAATACTTTTTTATAGACCATGGTACAGGAGTTGTTATAGGACAAACTTGTGTTATAGGTGAATATGTAAAGATTTATCAAGGAGTAACCTTAGGGGCATTATCAACAAGAGGAGGGCAAGGGCTTAAAGGCGTAAGAAGACATCCTACAATTGAAGATAATGTAACTATTTATTCTGGTGCATCTATATTAGGTGGAGATACTGTAATAGGTAAAAACTCAGTTATAGGAGGTAATGCATTTATTACTCAGTCAGTTCCAGCTGACACTAGAGTAAGTGTTAAAAATCCTGAACTTAGTTTTAAAAATAGTAAACCAGAAGAATTAAAACAAGAATTTATTTTTGATTGGGTTATATAAATTCTAGGGCTGTTATTAGTAGAAACTAATAGCAACCTTATAAAATTTTGCTTTAAATGATATTTTTAGGACAAAAGGCATATAAAAATGAATATTCATGTGGTATCTTATAAATGATAAATTAGTGATTGAGAAAAGTGAGGTAGAGTATGGATATTAAACACCAAACAGTTATAAAAATGACAGTTGTTAAAAAGAACGCATATTGTCCAATTTTTAGTGAAGGGGATGAAATTCTCATAAAGAAGCATTGTTTAGATATGGGAGTAAATCCACTGAAAAAATACTGCTATGCAACATTAGCTGATCTTCATCCAAAATGTAATGCACTTAGAAGACAAGCGGTTGGGACAAAGGATTATTTTACTTGCAGAGATAATGGGATTATTGAAATAGAACTAGAAAGATTAGAAGATGAATTATATGATTTTGAAAGAGCAGAATAAAGCCCAAAAATAAGAATGCTTGGAATATTTTATATTCCAAGCATTCTTTAATTTATAGAGTAAATTTGCAGTCTACTTTGTTATATCTTCTTTTATTCTTTGTTCAGCATAGCGTTCTATTTTAGGGTTATTTAAACCTAAATTTACAGGTCCTAAAGCTAACATGGCATCTATCATATTAGATACTTGATCATGTTGTTCATGTATACCAAGTTCTCTATTTAGTTCTTTTTCTTTATTTCTCATATTAACACCTCCATAACTAGACTTCCCGTAAAGGTGAGATTTTAAACTTTAAAGCATCAAAAATGTTTGACAGAAAATATCAAAGTTATTATAATCAAATTATAAATAAAACCTATGATTAAGAGAAGTAGACCTAGTACAAGACTTAAAGAGAGTTGTAGACGGTGAGATTACAACAGTACAAGCTAAGTTGAATGGACTTATAAGGGCGGGAGGAAAAGCAGAATTGCTTAGTAATACCCGACGAGATTTCCACTCGTTATAAAGGAAGATGTATGAATGTACATTAGTGAGTGGGTTATTTTGACCAATTTAGGTGGTACCGCAGAAGTTATAGACTTTTGTCCTAGTTATTTAGGATGAAGGTCTTTTTTATTTTTCTAAAATACATTTATATAGGGGCATAAGTTTTAAATATTTTATAAAATAAAATATTAATATAAATCAAAGGGGGCTATTAAAATGAAAAAAATACCACATAGAATTTATTTAACTGAAGATCAAATGCCGAAACAATGGTATAACTTAAGAGCAGATATGAAGGAAATTCCAGATCCAATGCTGAATCCACAAACCTTCAAACCTGCTACAGCAGAGGAACTATATCCAGTATTTTGTGAAGAGCTAGCTAAACAAGAAATGGATGACTCAACTAGGTATATAGATATTCCAGAAGAGATACAGGAATTTTATAAGATGTTTAGACCATCTCCTTTAATAAGAGCTTATAACCTTGAAAAAGCTTTGGGAACTCCTGCAAAAATCTATTATAAATTTGAGGGAAACAACACATCTGGAAGTCACAAATTAAATTCAGCTGTTGCGCAAGCTTATTATGCTAAAGAGCAGGGACTGAAGAGTTTAACTACTGAAACTGGAGCTGGTCAATGGGGAACTGCACTAGCTGAAGCATGTAGTTATTATAATATTCCACTTACAGTTTATATGGTTAAATGCTCATATGAACAAAAACCATTTCGTAAAGCAATCATAGAAACTTTTGATGGAAACATAATCCCAAGTCCAAGCACCACAACTAATGCTGGTAGAGCTATCTTAGAGAAAGATCCAGATACTACTGGAAGTCTTGGATGCGCTATTTCAGAAGCAGTAGAAAAAGCAGTTACTACAGAAGGGTGTAAATATGTACTTGGTTCGGTACTAAATCAGGTACTTCTACATCAATCAATTATAGGATTAGAATCTAAGATTGCCATGGAAAGTATTGATGAATATCCTGATATAGTAATAGGATGTGCAGGAGGAGGATCAAATCTTGGCGGGTTAATTGCTCCTTTTATGCAAGATAAACTAACAGGGAAAGCTAATCCAAGGGTAATAGCTGTAGAGCCAGCTTCATGTCCATCATTAACAAGAGGGCGTTATGCTTATGACTTCTGTGATGTTGGAAAGATTACTCCATTAGCAAGGATGTACACCCTTGGTTCAAGTTTTGTACCATCAGCAAACCACGCTGGAGGGCTTAGATATCATGGTATGTCTCCTATAGTATCGAAGCTTTATCATGATGGATATATGGAAGCTATATCAGTGGAACAAACAAAGGTTTTTGAAGCAGCAACTTTATTTGCAAAACATGAAACCATACTTCCAGCACCAGAATCAGCACATGCTATATATGGAGCTATTGAAGAGGCTCTTAAATGTAAGGAATCTGGAGAAGAAAAGACAATTTTATTTGGATTAACAGGAACGGGTTATTTTGATATGATGGCATATGAATCCTATTTGAAGGGAACAATGACAGATTATATTCCAACAGATGAAGATTTAGAAAAAGGATTTTCTGAACTACCTAAAGTTCCTGGAATACAAGAATAAATAATAAAAATAAGCTATGGATTTTTAGAAATCTGTGGCTTATTTTTATTATTTATATCCCTACAATATTTCTATTTTTGCAAGATATAAATATACCGTATTATAAGCATATCTAACATACTATAGATAAATAGAATGAAACTATATGGTTAAATCTTCAAATATCTAATGGATATTCCTAAAAGATACCACAGCCAATAATTGTAAATTAAGCCTTTGAGGAGTAATATCATAATATTATTTTAATACTATAATTATTGATGGGGTAAAATTGAAATGGAAGAGAAAGTACAGATTGCCAAAGAGAACATGGATGAAAAGATATTTAAATTGACGACAAAAGATGTTTACAAAAAACTTAACACTAGAGAAGAAGGGTTAACAATACAAGAAGTACAAGCAAATCGAGAGAAGTATGGAAAAAATGCTATTACTGAAAAGAAGGGTAAACCTGCCATACTAGTTTTAATGTCCAATTTTGTTAGTTTAATGGCTCTTCTATTATGGGCTGGAGGTATTATTGCCATAATTGCAGATATGGTTGAACTTGGGGTTGCTATATTTTTGGTTAATATTATAAATGGAGTTTTTAGCTTTTGGCAGGAGCATAGAGCAGGCAAAGCTACTGAAGCTTTAAAAAAGATGCTTCCTTCTTACGCTAGGGTTATTAGGGATAATAAAGAGCAGCAGATATTAGCAGAGGATTTAGTTCCTGGAGATATTATGTTAGTAGAAGAAGGGGATAAAATATCAGCCGATGCTCGTGTAATTGAAAGTAGTGATCTTCAAGTAAACCAATCAACTCTAACAGGAGAATCTAATCCAGTAAGAAAAACACATGATCCAATAATGAGAGATGGACTATCGAAGTCAGAAACACCAAATCTTATTTTTACAGGTTCTAGTGTAGCAAGTGGAACAGCAAAAGCTGTAGTTGTTTCAATTGGTATGGAAACTGAATTTGGGAAAATTGCTAATCTAACTCAAACTATGAAAGAAGAACTGAGTCCACTGCAAAAAGAGTTGAATTTATTGACTAAACAAATCTCAATGATTGCGTTAAGCATGGGGGTAGTATTTTTTATAACGGCTATATTTTTTGTAAAAGAACCTATAGCAGAAGCATTTATATTCTCGTTAGGAATGGTGGTAGCATTTATTCCAGAAGGATTACTTCCTACGGTTACTTTGTCTTTAGCAATGGCGGTGCAGAGGATGGCAAAAGAAAATGCTTTAGTAAAGAGATTGTCGGCAGTTGAAACTTTAGGATGCACTACTGTTATTTGTTCTGATAAAACTGGAACTTTGACTCAAAATGAAATGACAGTTAATAATTTATGGCTCCCAGGAAAAGAATTGAAGGTTACAGGATTAGGTTATGCTCCGTTAGGTAAGATTCTTTATGAAAATAAAGAACTTTATGCTGAGAATGACGAAGATTTAAAAATACTTTTAACTGCAGCTTCACTATGCAGTAATGCGCGTATAGTACCTCCAAATGATGAATCAGATAGATATACTGTGCTAGGAGATCCAACAGAAGCATGTTTGGGAGTAGTTGCACAAAAGGCTGGAATAGATACAATTAACCAGATTAATTTTATGCCAAGAATCAGAGAGTTACCTTTTGATTCAAGAAGAAAAAGAATGAGTACTATTCATAATTTTAGTACTCCGATAGGAGGATATGAAAGAATAGCATATATCAAAGGAGCTCCAAAAGAAGTGTTGGAACTTTGTACAAGTATAAATAAAAATGGTGACAAACAAGAGCTAAGCGATTCGCAACGTAATGAAATTATGGAAGCAAATGATAAATATGCACGAAATGGATTGAGAGTTTTAGCAGTTGCATATAGACATTTAACTAAAGAATGTAATCTCCCAAAATCTTTAAGTTCTTATACACCAGAACTTATTGAACAAGACATGACGTTTGTTGGACTAGTTGTTATGGCAGATCCTCCAAGACCAGAGGTTAAAGATGCTGTAGAGTTATGTCATAGAGCTAAAATAAGAATTATTATGATAACAGGGGACTATGGATTAACAGCAGAGAGCATAGCAAAAAGGATTGGTATTGTAGAGAGTAACCATCCTAGGATTGTATCTGGAGTTGATCTTGAAAAGATGAGTGACGATGATCTTAAAAAAGTTTTAAAGGATGAAGTTATTTTTGCTAGGGTAGCACCAGAACAAAAATATAGAATAGTATGTAATTTACAAGAACTAGGTCATATAGTAGCTGTGACAGGAGATGGAGTTAATGACTCGCCAGCTCTAAAAAAAGCTGATATTGGTGTAGCTATGGGGATATCTGGTACAGATGTTGCAAAAGAAGCGGCAGATATGATATTAACCGATGATAATTTTGCATCTATTGTAAAAGCTATAGAAGAAGGTAGAGCAGTTTATAGTAATATAAGAAAGTTTCTACTCTATATTCTTAACAGCAATACACCTGAGGCAGTACCATCAGCAGCATTTTTGCTATCTAAGGGAAACATTCCGCTTCCTCTTACTGTAATGCAGATACTAGCTATTGATTTAGGAACAGATATGTTGCCTGCTCTTGGACTAGGTGCAGAACTACCTGAGAAAGGCGTAATGGAAAAACCTCCACGTTCAAGAACAGAGATATTAATGAATAAGAAAACAGTCATTAAAGCATTTTTATGGTATGGATTATTAGAATCAGTTGTAGCTATGGGTGCATATTTCTTTGTAAATATACTAAATGGATGGCCAAATGTTCCATTAGCTAGTTCTGGTGTAGTTTATAAACAAGCTACTACCATGACTTTAGCATCTATAGTATTTTGCCAAATTGGTGCAGTATTGAATTGTAGAACGGAAAATGAGTCGGTATTTAAGATCGGAATATTTGCTAATAAAAAAATAGTAACTGGTATTATTTTTGAAGTCTTATTGATTTCAGCAATAATTTATATACCATTCTTGCAGAATATATTTAATACAGTAGCGATAGGCTTCAAAGAGTGGATATATTTGATTGTATTACCTTTCCCTATATTACTACTAGAAGAAGGTAGAAAGGCAATTTCAAGAAAACTTAGTAGAGTTAAAAAAGTTAATGATAAGAGGTTAGTAATATGAAAGAAATTATAATAGGTTGTGGGGTTATGGGCTCAGGATTAGCTCAAAACCTAATAAAAAAGGGTCATAGTGTAACAATCATTGACAATAACCCAGATTCATTTAAACTACTTGGTGAAAACTTTAAAGGAAAAATGATTGTGGGAATAGGATTTGACAAAGATGTATTAACTGAAGCAGGTATTTCATTTGTAGATGCAGTCATTGCCTGTAGCAATAGTGATGAAGCTAATGCACTTATAGGAAGAATATCTAAAAATATTTATAAAGTACCTCGTGTTATAGCAAGGTTGCATGATCCTAGAAAGGCAGAAATATATCGTACTCTTGGTATTCAAACTATATCATCTGCAGCATGGGGAATACAAAGAGCAACTGATTTATTAAGTTACAATCAATTAGATAGCGTATTAACAATAGGTAATTCAAGTGTTGAATTAGTAAGAATTGAGACTCCAGCACTTTTGGTTGGTAGAACTGTTAGCGAGGTAACTTCAATAGGAGAGTTCCAAGTTGTTGCTATAAGTCGTGCAAATAAAACTTTTTTGCCAACTTGGGGAACAGTATTTGAGAAACATGATGTAATATTTATATCGGTTGTAGCAAGTTCTGCAAGCAGGTTAAAAACATTGCTTGGTCTAGATCAAAAATGGAGGAAAAATATATGAAAGTTGTTATTATAGGTGGAGGTCAAGTAGGTGAGCATATTGCAAGTTTACTTTTAAATAATGACTACTCTGTAAAAGTAATAGATAATAGAGAACACATAGTAGATAAGCTAAAAAAGGAACTTCCTTCAGAGACAGTAATATTAGGAAATGGTACAGATCCTAATATATTGGAAGCTGCAGGTATAAACTCAGCGGATGTTGTGGTTTCAGTAACTGGAGCTGATGAGGTGAATTTAGTAGCTTCAACTATAGCTAAGTTTGAGTTTGGGGTTTCACGGGTTGTTGCTCGTGTAAATAATCCTAAAAATTCTTGGTTATATAATATAGGCATGGGGGTAGATGTTGCTGTTAATCAGGCCGATTTAATGGCTCATATTGTTATAGAGGAAATGGATTTAAAAAATATGTTTACACTTATGAAACTATCTTTAGGTGGATACTCTATAGTTCAAATAAAAGTTGATGAAGCTTCTAAAGCTGTTCAAAAGGAAGTAAAGGCACTAAATATACCTTCTAACTCAAAACTTATTACAATCTATAGAGGAGAGGAAGTTATACTTCCAGGTGGAGATACTGTTATAAATGCAGGAGACTCCATACTAGCTTTAGCTAATTCAGAAACTCAAGCAGAGGTAAATAAAATTTTTTCACCTAGGTAAATGATAAAACTATATATAATAATTTAGAGGAGTTGCTATTTCATTAATTGATTATAGCAATTCCTTAATACTATAAATGCTTAATGTTATTGTTGAAATTATTGCAAATAAACATTATAATATTGGGAGTTTGAAAAATATAAAAATTAGATAAATACTACTATAAAGAATAAAAAATATCCTCATACAAGTTTATTTATATTATAATAAGATGTGAGAATGTTTGTTAACTGAAAAAAAGGAGGAACAATTAGTGTATTGTGTTAGAGAAATAACTGAAGATATTTATTGGGTTGGAGGAAATGATCGTAGACTTGCTTTATTTGAAAATATTCATCCAATTCCAAGAGGGGTTTCCTACAATTCTTACTTACTTTTAGATGAAAAGACTGTACTTTTTGATACTGTTGATTGGTCGATTTGCAGACAATTCCTTGATAACATTGAAGGTGTTTTAGGAGATAGAACTTTAGATTACTTAGTAATAAATCATGTGGAACCAGATCATGCAGCTTCCATTGAAGAAATACTTCTTCGTCATCCTGAAGTTAAGATTATATGTACAGGAAAAGCTGTTACATTTATGCGTCAATTTGGATTCCATGTAGATGGTAAGGTGATAGAAGTTAAAGATAAAGACACAATGTCTTTTGGAAAACATACTTTAATGTTCATAACTGCACCGATGGTGCATTGGCCAGAAGTTATGGTTACATATGATACAAGCAATGGAGTATTATTTTCAGCTGATGCCTTTGGAACATTTGGGGCTTTAGATGGAAAAATGTTTAATGATGAAGTTAATTTTGATAGAGATTGGCTTGAAGATGCAAGAAGATACTACACAAATATTGTAGGGAAATATGGACAAAACGTTCAAAATCTTCTTAAGAAAACAAATTCTTTAGATATAAAAATGATATGCCCACTTCACGGTCCAGTATGGCGTAGCAATTTAGAATATTTTATAGACAAGCATGATAAGTGGAGTAAGTATGAGCCAGAAGAAAAAGGTGTACTTATAGTTTATGGAACAATGTATGGAAATACAGAAGCTGCTGCTAATGAGTTAGCAACAACATTAGTAAAAAAAGGCATGACAAATGTTGTTATGTATGATGTTTCAAAAACTCATGTTTCCTATTTGATATCAGAGACATTTAAATATAGCCATGTGGTACTAGCTTGCGTAACTTATAACTTAAATATTTATCCGCCAATGCTTAATTACTTGCATGATATGAAGGCTTTAAACCTTCAAAAACGTACTGTAGGAATCATAGAAAATGGTTCATGGGCTATTCAATCTGGAAAATTAATGACTGAATTTTTACAAGGAATGAAAGACATGACTATATTAGAAAATAAAATGACTTTAACTTCTGCAATGAAAAAAGAAGACATAAATTCTATGGATTCACTAGCAGACAATATTATAGAATCAATGAAATAAAAATGTAGATAAGGACTTTCTTATAAATAATATTTATGAGGAGGTCCTTATAATTTTATACTGAAGAGAGTATGTAGGGAGATTTACTTGTAGAGTTGGGTATGTATTTATTAAATGCATATAAGATTGTTGGAATAAAGTGTTGATAAGAGAAACGAATAACTTTAAGGACAAGCATGCTCTAAGTTGTCTAAGAATCATTTAGATAAGGGAATAAATAGTTCGATAACCAAAAAATATTTATTATAAAAACTGTATTTTAATTTATATAAGATGTCAATAATTTAGAAAAAGAGAGGAGGAGAATCCTTTGAATGAAGAATTGTTGACGCTAATTCATAAAATGAATGATACTTTTAAAACAGAAAATAAAAATTGCGAGATATTTGATTCTGAAAATATAATGGTGGAAAAAAAGAGTCTTTGCCATTGTGATAGAAAAGAGTGTCATTATTGTGGTGGAGAGAAGATAAATAAAAATGGTAAAACAAAACAAGGAAGGCAAAGATATATTTGCAAGGAGTGTGGAAAAAGTTTTTCAGATATGACAGGATCACCATTAAGTTATACGAAAAAACATGTAGATAAGTGGATTAAATATATATTATGTATAAAAGAGGGGTTCTCTCTTAGAAAAATAGCAGAAATATTAGAGATTAATTTAACCACAAGTTTTCATTGGAGGCATAAAATATTAAGTGTAGCAGGTACAAAAATAATGAATAAAAAACTTAGTGGAACTATAGAAATAGATGAAGTAGGAATTAAAGAATCATTTAAGGGAAATCACAGTTTAAATAAGAAATTTTCTATTGTTAAATCCGATAAAGATAAATATATTCAAAATAATGAAGTTTTTGAAAGAGAAAAAATAATGATATTAAACTGTAAAGATACTAGTGATAATAAATTTATAAAGCCAGTAGCTAAAAGAAATATTAATTTAGAAAGTTTAGATAAGTTTTTAAAACCAATTCTTAAGGAGGATTGTAATTGCCTAGCAACACCGAGTAATTATAAGTATTATTACTTCACAAAAGCTCATGGATTAAAGTTAAGTATGCATGGAGCAATAAATTTATTTAAAGGAATAACTACAAATATACCAGGAATTGATAATAAAATAGCTACTCAAAGGGGAAAAGCTTTTAAGTTATTTCTTAGAAGTTTTCATAATGTTGCGAGTAAGTATTTAGGCTTTTATATAAATTGGTTTGTAATGTTTATAGTGGAAGATAATCAAGGGTTAAGCTTATTTAGAAAATTTGTTACAGGTAAAAAACAGCTGAGAGTAGAGGATTTTAAGAAAGTGAATTTTAGAGGAGAAATATTAAGAAACAAAAGAGCAGATGAGAGGCTTGTCTTTAAAATATCTTAGTCTTAAGTCTCCATCAACACTTATTTCAAACAAAGTCGTATGCAGTTGAAAAAGTTAATTATACTTATTATTAAAAGTCGACAAAAATTTTATTATAGCTAGATAGATATTTTTTAGTCTAAGCAAAATATGCTATTTAAAAAAGGATCTCTGAATAAATAAAAGGTTACTACTATCATAAAAATAGCAATAACCTCCAGTAGTATTAAAACATAATTTTAACTTTAAAATCTTTACGACATGCAGGACAATTTACAGTATGATTTCCTGTCTTTCTTGGCAGACGAAGTACCTTTTCGCAGTGAGGACAAGTACGATAACGATGAGTTTTTATGTCCTTTAGTCTACGAAATGTTAAAGAAAACTTTGACTTAATAGGATTCCAAAATTTCAAAAACATTTGATTTTCTCTTTGTCTTTTATAGATGTTTTTAGAAAAGGTTCTATAAAAGGTTAAGATAAGAACGACCCATGATAAACCTCTAATTATAGGTGAAGGGATAAAAAAATAAGCAATTACTAGAATAAAAGACAGAGCAATTGATGCAATATACAATTGGTCACTACCATATCTACCATACATAAAACGAATTAATTTATTTTTAAAATCTTTCATATTTAATCACTCCTTTATTAATATTGACCAAAGAAAAAACTACAGAAAAATCTGAAGAAGTAATATCCTAAACATATTTTCCAAAAACTGAATACGGGTATACCAAAACCTCTACTTTGATTTTGATAAAAAGCACCACTACCTTGTATTCTGTTTAATAAAAGATGGTATTCGAAATTATTTGGGTCCATTCTTACAGCTGTTCTAGCGTGTTCAAGTGCAGTAATCTGATTATGTATACCTAAGTTTGCAACTGCACTATAGTAATACCATTTAGCACTTCTACTAGGTATATTATTTAGAACATTTAAAGCTTCATTATAATAACCAGAATTCATATAATGAATTGCAGAATTATAATCATTAACATAAGAAGTATCATTACCATATGTATTTTGTCCACCATAACCAGTATTATAACTTCCTTGAGAAGTATAACCTTGCTTAATTTGATTATAAGCACTATTAATTTCGCTCATTTTTCTTGCAGCTTCTTCATTTCCTTGATTTAGATCAGGATGATATTTTTTAGCTAATTTTCTATAGGACTTTGCAATTTCTTCGTCACTAGCATCTGGAGAAACCCCCAGTACTTTATAAGGGTCCGATATCATATTTGGGCACTTCCTTTCTTATTAGTAGCAGCTACATATCTTGTCCACACTCCAGAATAAAGAATATTATCAATAATATTTTTATCTCTTTCAATTGGCAGAGCTTTATACTTTTCGGTACAATCAGCCATAAGTATATTTAGTATAGAAGAAAAGTTGTCAGAGGAAGTGGTAACTAATGGATTATAGCGTTCCTTTTTTATATCTTCTTTCAAATCAAGACATGCATCCATAATATAAATAAATTTTCCAAGAGACTTTCCAAATGCATATAATCTTTCTGAATATTCATCTTCATTTACAACAAAAATTTCACCCATAAGTTCTCCAAAACAATTTGAAGGAATGTCAGGGTTAAGCTCTCCAGATTTCTCAATAAAAGAAAGTTCCTTTAAATACTGAGAAATTTTAGATGATTTATTCGGATATCTTTTTTCAATAAGCTTACACTTCTTCTCAAATAATTTGGCCTCAAATAAAGAGAAAATTTTTTTATCATCCTGCCAATCATCAAGAAATTTATAATATGTAAGAAGAATATTCATATCTGATGCATATTCTGTGATTTTATTTCTCCAAAATTCATGTTCCTTAAAAGGGTGAGAAATACATTTTTCAGTTTTAATAGAAGTATTTTCATTATATAATGAAGTCAGAAAAAGAACAAGAAAAGTCATATCATAAGTTAGGGTTAATCGGCTCATTGCGCCATGTCTATCATTAAGAGTAGAACACAAACCACAATAACAAGATCTATACTGTTGTTTTTCAGAAACATTTAATTTATCTACATTGGCAATTACATAGCCAAACATTTACCCACCTGCCTTATATATTAAAATTACATTTAATTATACAATATTTTTATGTCTATTTAGTGACAAAATGTAAAATTTAAAACAATTTAATAAGGTATAAATTACTCTAAAACTTTAAATGAAAAAATATTGACAAATAAACTACAATCTCATAATATATGTATATACATATAAAATAGATCTAATAAAAGTGGAGTTAAATAATTAAAAAATATGGAATGTACATGTTTATAGAAATTTAGAATGCCTTGACAATAAGAAATATTATGGATTAAGATAGGTTTATTCAAGGATTTGGAGGTCAATAAAACTATCTATGGAGAAATCAAATGAAACTAAAAGATTAAAAAATTGTGTTTGTAGAAATTTACGCATGACAACAAGAGTTACTACTCAATATTATGATCAAATGTTTCAATCTGTTGAACTGCCAGCAGCTCAGTTTTCATTATTAGTAGATATATCCTATCGTGAAAATGCTACTATAAGTGAACTTGCAGAAGCTTTGTTAATGGATCAAACTACAGTAACTAGAAATATTGAAATTTTAAGAAAAAAGGGATATGTTAGAGTGAATCCTGATGGCAATGATTCAAGAAGAAAATGTGTTTCTATAAGTGAAGAGGGAGCAAAAAAACTAAATGAAGCTGTTCCGTTATGGAATGAGGTTCAATCTATGATTGAAAATGAAATTGGTGATGAAAAATTTGAAGAGTTTTTAAAAACCTTGGGGCAGATACAAGGTTTTATTAGTAAAGTTTCTAAAACTTAATTTAAAACTTACTTATTTTTTAAGTAAGATTTTTTATAAAGCAAAACATGTATATACATATTTCTTTTGTAAGTAAAACATTTATGAAAGGAATGTTAAGAGGATGGATGATTTAGCAATAAAAATAAGAGATGAGGCTTTGAAATTAGGTTATGAAAAGTGTGGAATTATAAAAGTTGATGAAATGTATGATTATGAGGATAGATTAAATGAGAGAATAGAGAAAGTGCCAATAACAAAGGGCTTTTATAGTAGATATTATAATTTTGCTCATTTACAGGATACCTATCCATGGGCAAAATCTATAGTTGTTTGCATAAAAAGATATGATAACTATCACGTTCCAGAGCATTTACAAGGTGTGATTGGAAAGACATATATGTTTGATAGCAGGGTAGATGAAAAATCTAAAGAATTTCAAGATGGACTAAAGTTTGAGAAGTATATGCAGGGATTAGGAATTAAGACTCATACAGAAAGAAAATTTGGAGTTACAGGTATGAGATGGGCGGCACTTAAAGCTGGACTTGGAATAATACGTAGAAACAATTTTTTCTATACAGAAAAAGGCTCATGGCTTACTATTGAAGCTTGGGTTATAGATGAAGAACTAGAATATAAGGAAACTCCTAATATTAAGCCATGCTCTGAAAAATGTAATTTATGCATTAAAGCGTGTCCTTCCAAATCTCTATCTGAACCATATACCATGAATCCTTTAGCGTGTGTATCTTGCCTTACAACTTTTGCAGGAAGAGATATGCCGAATGAAATATTTAAAGAAGCCATGGGTGATTGGGTTTATGGATGTGATGTTTGCCAGGATTCATGTCCTATGAATAAAAATAAATGGATAGGAAATGAAGAGTTCCCAAACTTAGAAGAGTTAAGTAAAAAGATATCTTTAGAGAAAATAATCAAAATGGATTATGATTTTTTAGAAAATGTGTTGCAGAAGAAGTTTTGGTATATACCTAAAGACGATGTTTGGAAATGGAAGGTTAATGCAATAAATGCCATGATAAATAACTATAAAGAAGAATATAAAGCAAGTATATATGAAGCATTAGAAGATTCGAATCAAAAGGTAAGAGAGATGGCAGACTTTGCAATCAAAAAACTAAGCATATAAGTATTGTCATTATAGGTTTATATTTAATATTATAACTTAAGAGAACTTAGTAAAGAGATGATGTTTTAAATGAACATAGAAAGTAAAAATGAATACAAAAACAGAGGATTAATATTGGCTATTGTAGTACTTCTACCCTTTATGGGAACTTTGGATAGTACAATAATAAATGTTGCATTACCTGCAATGGTAAAAATATTTGAAGTAAACATGACATCTATTCAATTAATAGTAATTTCTTATTTAGTTACAATAGTTAGTACGATTTTGTTCTTTGGACGCTTAGGAGATATAAAAGGAAAATCAAAAATATTTAATTTAGGATTGCTGGTTTTTACTATAGGGTCATTGTTATGCGGATTATCAAAAAGCTTCAGTTCTTTAGTTTTTTTTAGAATAATTCAAGCGTTAGGAGCCTCAGCAGCTATGGCAAACAATCAAGGGATAATAACTCAGGTATTTCCAGCTAATGAAAGAGGGAAGGCACTTGGTATAAATGCAACCTTTTTAGCTCTTGGAACAATGCTTGGTCCTGCACTTGGAGGATTTATAATTTCATACTTAAGTTGGAACTATATATTTTTCATTAATATACCAATAGGAATAATTGCGGTGATAATGGGAATTAAAATTCTACCTAAAAAGATAGAAGACAAAAAAGAAAAAATTGACTTCTTGGGAGCTGGAATATTTGGAGCAAGTGTTATATGTTTATTCTGTTCATTATTAGTAGGACAAAGAGTAGGATATGATAACTATTTGATAATTTTAGGTTTTATAGTAGCAATATGCTTATTCTATGTACTTATATATATAGAAAAAAAGCTTAAATATCCTCTTATAGACCTTTCGCTATTTAAAAATTCACTTTTTTCAGTGGGGATATTGTGTACCTTTATATGTTATGTTGCATTTAACAGCAATAATATGGTTCAACCCTTTTATCTTCAAGATGTATTAAAAATGAGTCCAAGTTATGCTGGAATGATTATGATGATTTCACCAATAATAATTACAGTACTTGCACCTTTTAGTGGACATTTATCCGATAAAATTGGCTCTGAGTCATTAACTTTAGTGGGATTAGCGTTAATGGGTTTAGGGTTAGGATTGATGGCAACCTTAAATGAAAATTCAAGCTTGTATTCTTTGATTATATTTATAGCCTTATTAGCAGTTGGAAACGCACTGTTTTTATCACCTAATAACTCTCTTGTTATGTCTTCAGCTCCCAGCAATAAACTAGGAATTGCAGGAAGCATTAATGCTTTTGTGAGAAACTTAGCTCAAACCTCAGGAGTTGCCATGGCTACATTGCTTTTATATTCTTTTATGAGTATTAAGATGGGAGAAAAAGTTTATGGATATGTTGAGGGTAGAAGTGATGTATTTATATATGGAATGAGATATGTATATATAGTAGCAGCAATTATCTGCTTAGTTGGGGTTTTAATTACTGGATTAAGGTTAAAAAGAAATAAAAATTAGAAGATTTATATAGTGGAATATTGAGAAAGCACTCTATTTTGGATTGATAGAGTGCTTTTAGGTTTAAATTACATTATAGCGTTTTAATAAATCTTCTATTACAGTTCCAGAGATTTTTTTAAGTCCTATTTTTTCAACAATACCTACAAAAAACGGAACCTTCATATCAGTAAGTTTTTTACCATCCATCATTTTTGAAGTAGCATCTAATAATGCTCTCACATCATAACAAGAATTAAAAACTTCAGGAACTCCACGGTCAACATCAAGAAGGGTATAAACGGCCTCCATAGCTGTTCTTACAGAGTATTCTGTAGTAAATACTGTGTCACGAACAGTGTCTGAGAATTGTCCAATAAATGCAAAGTTTACACTTCCTTCTGGAACAACTTTAGGTCTATCTCCTTCTGTTCTTGGCATAAAGAAAGCAGTTATATATGGCATCATACATGGAATACAGCGAGCTGAATTTAGAGCCATGTCATGAATTTGAGCTTCTGGAACACCTAAGTGATATAACCACTCTTCAGTAATTTCAAGACCTGTACATTCTCTCATAGGTTTTTTAATATAGTTTCCAGGAACATCTAAAAATAATCCATATATCCAAACTACAAGCTGATTTTTAGGTTGTTCTTTAAAATGTGGCTGACGGTTTAAAGTGTAGCTCATAAGCCAGTTTGAGTCCTTTACTGATATTATTCCACCTGTAACAACCTTTCCGCTAAAAGGATCTCTTTTGCAGACTTTTTCTATATAAGGAGGTATTTTATCATCAAGAGTAGTTACTGTTGCAGATTCCCAAGAAGTTGCCTTAGTATCAGTACAGAACTTATCAGGATGACCAAATGATGGATCTTGTTTAGCTATGTTTCTCCAAAGTTCCCAACAGCCACCAGGAGAATCATTAAATGTAGGAGCATGATCATTGTCTCCTAAGGTTGAATTTTCTGTACAGCTACCATTTGTAACAAATACTAAATCATCCTCTATTAAATCAATAGATTCTTCCTTTCCTCCTCTTAAACATACAATTTTAGTAGCAACCTTTTTACCTTTATTTATATCAAAAACAACATTAGTTACTTTAGTATCATATTGAAAGTTAACACCATGAGCTTCAAGGTATTTTATCATTGGAAGTATTAAAGATTCATATTGATTGTACTTAGTGAACTTCAATGCAGAGAAATCAGGAAGCCCACCAATATGATGAATAAACCTTTGAAGATATAACTTCATTTCTAAAGCGCTGTGCCAATCTTCAAAAGCGAACATGGTTCTCCAATATAACCAAAAGTTAGAAGCAAAAAAGTCTTCAGTAAATACATCAGTAATTTTTTTGTCATATAAAGCTTCATCAGTAGTCATAAATAGTTTCATTATTTCCATAGAAGCTTTTTCAGATAAAGTAAACTTATTATCTGTATGAGCATCTTCACCTCTATTTATAGTTGCTCTCATAAGGGAATAGTTAGGATCTTTTTTATTAAGCCAATAAAATTCATCCAAAACAGAAGCATCTTCAGTTTCAAGTGAAGGGATAGATCTAAATAAATCCCATAAACATTCAAAATGATTTTCCATTTCACGTCCGCCTCTTATAACGAAGCCTTTTTGCACATCATTTATACCATCGCAGGCACCACCTGCAATATTAAGTTCTTCCAAGATATGAATATGTTCACCTTTCATTTGACCATCACGAACTAAAAAACAAGCAGCAGCTAAAGACGCCAAACCTGACCCTACAAGATAAGCTGATTTTCTATCAACATCTTTAGGCTTTTGAGGACGAGCAAATGCCTCATAATTTCCATTACTATAATACATTTTAAATACCTCCCAAATAATTATCTTTACCTTACAAGTAAATGATAGAAAAATTAGGGTAAGGTAACAATAGACAATAAAGAAGGGATGACTAAAATTTATACATTTACCTAGGATTGTCTAAATATGTTTATCTGTCCTAAACTTCTCTAAGGCTTTAACGATATCACCGTGAATTAAAGTGTTAACTTTTTCTATAATGGAAGAGGGGTTTTCTCTCATACCTTTAGAAATCCATTCAAGCATAAGCCCTACAAAAGCATATTTATAGAAGTTTGCAATAAAAGCTGTATCATCCTCTCTTACAGGTATGCCAGAAGCTTTTTCTTCAATGACACCAATTAAAAGAGTGTAAGTTTCATTATAAAGAAAATTTTCTAGATGTTCTCTGTTTAAAGAATGATAAGTATTTATAACAAAGTTATTATTTTCATATACATATTTAAAAATTTCATTAAAACCTTGCTGCCAGGTATCATAGGTTTTTTTGTTGCCTAAAGCTCTTGAAGCTTCACTAGTATAAATCCATTCAACAAGATCATATATATCTTTGAAGTGATAATAGAAGGTTTGTCTATTAACTTCACAATCATTTGTGATATCTATAACAGTAATCTTATCTAAAGTTTTTTCAGCCAAAAGTTTTTTAAGAGATGAGGCAAGAGCCTTTTTAGTGGTTTGTGCCATAAATCTTCCTCCAAATACAAATTTCCTAATATAATAATAACCTAAGATTTTAAACTTAGGGCATAATAATGTTAGTATAGGTTTAAAATTAACAAAAATTTGAAAAGTTTGGTTTTTATATAACTGAGCATTTAACATAAATGAGTAAATAGAAATGCTACAATGATATTATTGTAAATAAACCACTATAGGAACTATTAAATTAGATGTTATTTTTATATAGATATGTTAAAATACAATATATTATAGAAATTCTAGAATATCACATAGAAGGATTTAATAAAACTTGGAGGCGAACCAATTTAATGGGGGAAAATAATAAAAATCTTAATGAAATGTTAGAAGAATTAAAAAAGAATAAATATAAATTTGAGGAAGATACTATTGAGTTCGCCCATGAAGTATATTCCTTATGTGTAAAGGAAAAACATGAAAAGGGCATTGCTTTTGTACTAAATTTTTTAGGAAGAGCTTACTCTGATATGAGTAAATATGAAAAAGCTATGGAATATTTATTTACTTCTATTAGAATTGCACGAAAACATGGTATAAATGATATACAAGTAAGATCACATATAAACATAGGCAATGTTTATTTTGATATGGGGGAATATGAAAAAAGTTTTGAGCACTATAATTCAGCGAAGAATCTTGCGCCAAATCTCAAAGAAGGAAACAATTATTATGAAGATTCTAGTTTTGAGTTATATGCTGCAAAAATCTATAATAATATGGGGGAAGTATACAGAGAAGTTAAATGTTATGAAGAAGCTTTAATGAACTATAATAAAGCATTAGATTTTTATAATAATATGGAGTATAAGGATACATTAGGAATAGGGATAGTGTATACCAATTTAGGAAATATAGAATATCAGATTGGTAACTATAACAAAGCCCTTGAGTATTTAAATAAATCCTACAAGTATTTAACTAATAATGAATACAAAATTTCTATAGTTGAAGCTTGTGGCTTATTGGCATTAGTTTATGAAAAGCTTAGAGATTACGAGAAGTGTGAGAGATATTTTTCAGAAGCTTTTTCTATAGCAGATGAAATTGACTATGCCTATATTAAAATAGAAGTTCTTATGGATTATAGTAATTTTCTTGAAAATATAGGTAAATGTGATTTGGCAATTGAAACCTTAGTTGAATTATATAAAATCTCAATAGAAAATAGACTTTATGCAAAAACCATGGAAATATGCAAAAGAGTTATAAGACTTTATGAAAAAATAGAAGATATTCATAATGCAAATAAATATTATAAACTATATTTTGAAAATGAAAAAATGCTAGAGCCAATAGAGTTAGAAAATAGAGCAAAAAATTTAAGAATAAAGATTAAGGTAGATAATCTTGAAAATGAAAATAAAAGTATAACAGAAAAAAATGAAAACTTTAAAAGAAGAGCAGATGAACTAGTAGAAATTATAAAAAATATTTCAATTATAAGTGAATTAGGAGAAAAGATTACAACAACATTAGATTTAGATAAAATATTCGAAATGATTTATGATACAATCAAGGTTTTTATGAAAGCTAATACCTTTGGGATTGGAATATATAATGAGGAAAAAAGAAAAATCAAATATCACTATTATATAGAAAATAAAGATAAAATAAAAGTGAGTGAAACTAATTTTGACAATAGTTCAAGCATGGCTGTAAAATGTTTAAAAGAAAATAAAATCATAGTAATTAACGACATGGTAAATGAGTATTTAAACTATATAGAAGATGTAAATTATATTAATAATAAAGATAATGAAGAGCTTAATTCAGCTATATTTTGTCCATTAATAATAGATAATGACATAATAGGAGTACTTACCGTACAGGCAAATGAAAAAGACTCATTTACAATGCTTAAAGTTGAAATGATAAAAGCACTTTCTTCATACGCAGCAATAGCAATAAATAATGCAATAAAATCAAAAAGTTTATTCATTGAAGTTGAAGAAAGAAGAAAGGTTCAAAAGCAGCTAGAAGCTACAAATAATCAGCTAAAGTACTTATCGGAATATGATGGATTAAGCAATATACCAAACAGACGTAAGTTTGACTTTGTAATTGGTGATGAATGGGAGAGGGCTAAAAAGAAGAGAAATAGTATATCAATAATAGTTTTTGATATAGACTGTTTTAAGCAATACAATGACAACTATGGACATACAGAAGGAGATAACTGCATTGTAACCATAAGCAATGAACTTAGAAAATCTTTAATTAAGGATTATTTTGCAGCAAGATATGGCGGTGATGAGTTTGTTATTATCCTTCCAAACACAGAGTTAGAAGAAGCAATAAATTTTGCTGAAGGTTTTAGAAAAAATGTAGAGAATTTAGGACTAGTTCACGAATTTTCTAGGGCATCTAACTTTGTAACTGTGACTTTAGGGGTATCCTCTGTAGTACCAAATGATTATTTAGGATATATTGAGCTTATTAAAAAATCAGATGAAGCCCTATATGAAGCAAAGGAAAAAGGAAGAAATCAAGTAGTTGGATTACTTTTGGAAAAATAAATGAGTTTCCTAGATAAATATCGTAATATTATAAAACACGTCTTAGGGCGTGTTTTTTACATTTATTAATCTATATAGTTAAACTCAAAAAAACTATGTAGATTGATAAATAATAACAGGAAAAATTATTACATATTATTACACAATTCTACCAATTATTGTTGTTTTTTACCTTGAACTTTGATAGAATTTTATTTAGTCAATAATTTAACTTAATTTTTTATAAAAAGACCTGCGTTATGTAGGTCTATTTTTAAGAAATAAAATAATATATTAGAGGTGATTTTTTGTTAAAGTTATTTGATAGATTTGTCAAATATTTAAGGAAAAATACAGAGGATAAAATTAATAAATACCTAGATAAACACAGGATAAACCCTATTAGCGAGTCATTAAGAATAGCGCTTCTTTATGGAACTATTAGCATTTTATGGATTTTGACTTCTGATGAAATTTTAATTAGAATTTCAGGAAGTATCGAGAGATATAAAATTCTACAAACCTATAAAGGTTTGATGTTTATATTTATTACTACGCTAGTGATATTTTATTTAGTATTCATTAGAATGAAGGTGTTAGGTAAGGTTTTAAATAAAATTGGAACTAGTTACGATGAATTAAGTACTGCACATGAAGAACTAATAGCCCTAGAAGAAGAACTTAGAGAACAATTTATTAAGTTACAAGAGAATAAAGATGCCCTTTATAAAAGTGAGCAAAGATATGGACTTGCAGTTGAAGGAGCTGATTGCGGCATATGGGATTGGGATTTAATAGAAAATCAAGTGTATTTTTCACCTTTGTGGAAAAGTTATCTTGGATATGAGGACCATGAGTTAAAAAATACATATGCTGAATGGGAAAACCTTCTTCACCCTGAGGAACGAGATGAAGTAACACTTAAAATTAATAACTATACTTTATCAAAAGAAGGCTCTTATGAAAGTACATACAGAATGAGATGCAAAAATGGTAAATATAAATGGATATTTAGTAAGGGGAAAGCCATAAGAAATGAAGACGGAAAAGTAATAAGAATTGCTGGATCACATACAGATATTACTGAAAAGAAGTTATTAGAGGATAAAATTAGCTCTATGGCATATATTGATAAGCTAACAGAACTTCCTAATAGACTTTTATTTGAGGAAAAAGTAAGTGAGTTAATTGAAGTAAAAAAACTTACAGATGAAGGTTTTGCATTAATATATATGGATATAGATAACTTTAAACATATAAACGACATGTTAGGACACGAATTTGGAGACTTACTTTTAAAATCTATAGCTAATATTTTAAAAGATTTTATTAAATACCCTAACTTTGTTGCAAGATCTGGTGGAGATGAATTTGCTATAATTTTTGATAACATTAAAGATAGAAAAAGTGTAGTAAATGAAGTTGAGAGGTTATTAAAAGAGCTTAGAAGAAGCTGGAGTATAAATAGTCAAGATTTTTATGTTTCTTATAGCGTAGGAATATCGGTTTATCCAGAGCACGGAATAAATCTCTCTTCGCTATTTAAAAGTGCAGATATTGCAATGTATTATATTAAAAAGGGAATGAAAGATAACTACTGCTTCTATTCATTAGAAATAGAAAATAAAAACTTGAATTTGATTAAAAAAGTCAACTATTTAAGACAGGCAATAAAGAAAAAAGAGTTTTATCTTCTGTATCAGCCCATAATAGATTTAAATAGCGGGGAAGTAATTGGGGGAGAGGCGTTAATAAGGTGGAATCATCCTATTATTGGGAATATCCCACCTATGGAATTTATACCTTTAGCTGAGGAAAGCGGATTAATAAATGATATTGATAAATGGGTATTAGAAACTGTTTTAATACATAAAAAAGAATGGAAAGAAAAATTAAATTCTAATATAAAAATATCTATAAATATGTCAGGAAAAAAGGTTACAAGTGATAAGGTAATAAACGAAATAAGAAATTTACTAAATGAAAGGAATATAGATCCTAAAGAGATACAATTTGAAGTTACAGAAACCTCTATAATGAAGGATTTAGAGCATTCAACTTATATTTTAAGGAAAATAAAAGAACTTGGAATAGGCATAGCCCTTGATGATTTTGGTACTGGATACTCTTCATTAACCTATCTAAAAAAACTACCTATAGATATAGTGAAACTAGATAGAGAGTTTATAAAAAACGTTATAAACAAGGAAAGTGATTTAGTAATAGTTGAGCATATTATTAATCTTATACATGATTTAAATTTAGAGATTGTGGCAGAAGGAATTGAAATAGAGGAACAACGTTTGATCTTAAGAGAGAGAAAATGTAACTATGGTCAAGGTTATCTATTTAGCAGACCAATAGCCAAGGAAGAATTTGAGAAGCTGATAGCTTCAAAAGAAAATAACTAGAATGTTCGGAGGAGGACTCTATGCTCCAAATAGATAAGCGTAATATGGATTTTATAAAAGATAATCCTAATATTGTAGAAAACTTATATGATACTTTAAGAATAGTTGATCCTATTAGGAAAAAAGTTCTACAATATAACGAAGGGATTTTTATAGAAAAAGGAGAATCTTGTTTTAGTGAACGAAATAAAAAAACGGTATGCGATAATTGTATTTCTATGAGAGCATTGATTAGCAATAGCACTTGTATGAAGATAGAAAATATTGAAGATAAAACTTACATAATTTCTGCAATTCCTACTAATATGAATGGGAAAAAGGTTGTAGTTGAACTTATTAAGGATGTAACTAATAGCCTTTTTTATTCTAGTAGTGTTAAAGAAGAGGATTGTACAGTTACTAATATACTTGAAGATATGAAAAAAATAGCTATAGAAGATAAACTAACAGGATTACATAACAGAAGATTTATAGATGAAAGGCTTCCTAATGATTTAAATTATTGTATTAGTAATGGAAAACCTATATCTATGATGATGATTGACTTAGACTATTTTAAAAATATAAATGATAACTTCGGTCATATTAATGGAGATATTGTACTTAAGAAAATCTCGAAAATATTAAAAGGATGCTTAAGGAATGATACAGATTGGATAGCAAGATATGGTGGGGAAGAATTTCTAGTATGTTTTCCAGGTGTAGAAAATTATGCGGCTATAAAAATAGCTCAGAGAATGAGAGGGAAAATAAACAAAACAAAAATTAAACTTAGTGATAATGAAATCATAAAAATTACTGCATCCATAGGGATATGTACAGTTAAGAATGAAAACACTACAGTAGAGGAAATCTTAAAATGTGCTGATAATAAGTTATACGAAGCCAAAAATAGTGGAAGAGATAAAATTGTTTATTAAGGTTAATAAATTTAAATTTTAAGAAAGGGATGAATTAGATAAAGATTCATCCCTTTTAATTTATTTGTTTTTTTAATCAGCTTAAATATTAAATATCATAGTGGTATAATATGGTTAAAGACTACTATTATATTAATACAATATAGGAGATGAATAAAATGTGGATTGTGGTAGCTTTATTTTCTCTTCTTACAATAGTTCTTTTTTCTGGTAAAGGAGGATTTTTAATAGCTGGTTATAATACAGCAAGTAAAGAAGAGAGAGCAAAATATAATGAAAAGAAATTAGGATATGTTATGGGATCTGGTATGGGTGTTATTACTATTATATTAGCTATTCCTGCAATTTTTAAAGAAAATACTCCAAGGATTTTATATTGGCTTATGCCAATTGCCATTATTGCAGTAACTATAGTTATAATGATACTCTCTAACACCATTTGTAAAGAAAAAACCCCAAGACCTATTGAGGAAGTTAAAGATATAAATACAGGTAAGACTATAAAGTATACACTTATTTTTCTTGTTATCTTATTTGCCTCTATAGGATTTCTTTTAACTACTGGAGATATAAAATTCCATTTAAATGAGGAAAATATTCAGATTGAAGCCTCAGATTGGCCAGATAAGTCTGTTAATTATAAAGAAATTAAATCTATAAAGATAATGGATAATATTGATATAGGGAGAAGAACAAACGGGATGGGAAGCATTAAACTAAACGAAGGACATTTTAGGAACTATCAGTTTGGGGATTATATTCTTTATTCCTACACTAAATGTAAAACTTATATAGTAATGGAAACAGATTCAGGTACTTTAGTAATAAATACTGAAAATAAAAGTGATACTGAGAAGCTCTATGAGGATATTATTGAGAGAACTGAAATTAATAAATAGGAAGTATTTCAATTATCGTTAATCATAAATATTAGATATATGGAGGGTAAATATGATATTTAAGGAGTTTGGAAATAAAGATAATCCAGTTATCATTTTTCTTCATGGTGGTGGATTGTCATGATGGTCATTGAAACCACAAATTGAAGCACTACAAAATGAATATCTTTAAAGGTTATTGAGAAAAGTGGTCATGGAGAAATTAGTTTAATTCATACAGATAGGTACATTGACTTAATAAAATGTTTTTTTGAGAATACTACAAATTAATGGAACTCCTTTGGGGTTCCATTAAAATTATATAATTATTTTGAATCTCTTTGAGAAAAATAATTATACTATATTGACATCATTACTACTGAGTGATACTATATAGTGGTAGTAAGTAATACTTAATACAAGTGATACTATATAGTGAAGAGGTGATTTATCTGGATAACATTACGGAAATGTTAAAAGGTGTACTGGAAGGCTGTGTTCTTGAAATTATCAGCCATGAGGAGACATATGGGTATGAGATTACTAGAAGTCTCAATGCTCTTGGATTTTCAGATGTTGTAGACGGTACAGTTTATACAATATTAGTGCGACTTGAGAAAAATAAATTAGTGGAAATCACAAAAAAACCATCAGATATGGGACCACCTAGAAAGTTTTTCACCCTAAATGATGCAGGACGTGAGGAGTTAAAGAAGTTCTGGGAAAAATGGGAGTTCGTATCATCAAGAATTAATGAGTTAAAGGAGAGAAGGTAATGAATTTTTGGGATAAAATCACAGGAAATGATATGACCAAAGAAATGAAAACTTTTGAAGCACGAGTAAAAAAGATGCCAAATGATTATCAAGAGGTTTGGGAAAAAATTAATGAAAATCTTTGGGAGTATTCAGATTTCACAGGTCGTAACTTAATGCCAATTCTTGATGGGGTGATTGGTATGCTTGAAGAAGCTGCAGCAGAGGGGCAGAGTGTAGAGGAAGTTTTGGGTGACGATATTAAAGGTTTCTGTTCAGCGTTAGTTGGAGAAGAAGGGGCAAAGTCTTTTCGTGATAAATGGCGCAAGCAACTCAATAATAATATAGCCAAAAAGTTAGGTAAATAGGAGCATGAGGATTAATAATCTTCATGTACAGAATAAGGAATACAAGGAGGGTAAAATGAGAATACAAGATATTATAGAAGGCAAAAAAGAATGGCGTGCACATGTAGCTCGTGTCAAAGCGCTACCCAAAGATTATCAGATTGTTTATAAAGAAATTGAAAAATATTTATTTAAAGTAGGTCCTGTTGAACTAACTGATGGGATAAGTTTACTCTCTGGAATTGTAGATCTTTTTGAAGAGGGAGCAGCTCTAGGAAAAGGTGTATTAGAAGTGACTGGAAGTGATGTAGCGGCTTTCTGTGATGATTTAATTAAAGATTCAAAAACTTATGCTGATATATATCAAGAATCTACTAACCATCAAGTTAACAAGGCCATAAAAAAGGCTACTGATAAAGCAAAGTAAAAAGAGATATATTGCAGCTATTAAAAAGATAGTGCTTAAAAGCATAAAGTGATGGGAGAGGATATAGTGGATAAATATGAATGGATATTATGTCCGTTATGTAGCAGTAAAACAAGGGTCAAGATAAGTGTTGATACGATACTTGAAAACTTCCCCCTATTTTGTCCAAAGTGTAAACAGGAAAGGATAATAAATGCAAAACTACTGAATATATCAGTTATCAAAGAGCCAGACGCTAAGACGTAGAGCCGATAACCGTGAGTGAAAATCACAGTTATTGGTTCTTTTTTTATTACATCAACTAAAATATAGGAGGAAAAGAAAATGAAGAAAAATATCATACAAATTAAAGGGTTAAAGAAATCTTACAAAGATGTAGAAGTGCTTAAAGGAGTAGATTTTAAAGTAGAAACGGGAGGTATATTTGCATTGTTAGGTTCCAATGGAGCAGGAAAAACAACTATGATTAGAATCATGGCTACCTTACTTAAAGCTGATGAAGGAAGTATTGTGATAAATGGTTTTGATATTGAAAAAAATCCAGGAGAGATTAGAGCCTCTATAAGTCTTACTGGTCAATTTGCTGCTATTGATGAAATTTTGACTGGACGTGAAAATCTTCAAATGATAGCAAAACTTAGACATTTAAAAAGTCCAAACAAAATAGCAGATGAATTAATTAATCGTTTTGGCATGAAAGAGGCAGCAAATAGAAGAGTAGGTACTTACTCTGGAGGTATGAAAAGAAGAATTGATATCGCAATGAGCCTTGTAGGAAACCCAAAGATTATTTTCCTAGATGAACCAACCACAGGTCTTGATCCAGAAGCACGTTTAGAAGTTTGGAAGATTGTAAAAGAGCTATCAGCTGGAGGAACCACAGTATTCTTAACCACTCAATATTTAGAGGAAGCAGAACAACTTGCAGACAAAATAGCTATTCTTCATGAGGGAAAAATAATAGCTCTAGACACACTAGAAGGATTGAAGAAATTATTCCCACCTGCAAAAGTTGAATATGTTGAAAAACAACCTACATTGGAAGAAATATTTTTAACAATCATTGGCAAAAAGGAGGAGGAATAAATGGAATCTGCAAATAAATATTTTTTTAAAGATATGGGTGTTATGTTTGGACGTTCTATGCGTCACATTTTTAGAAGTATGGATACAATTATTACAGTTTGTATCACACCAATCGCCATGATGCTATTATTCGTTTATGTATTTGGTGGTGCAATCCAAAAAGGTACAGAAAAATATGTTAATTACTTATTACCAGGTATAATGTTAATGACTATTGGAAGCGGAATTGCATATGTAGCCTATCGCTTATTTATGGATAAACAACGTGGCATTTTTGAACGCTTTCACTCTATGCCCATCTCTCGTTCTACAGTACTATGGGGACATGTATTGACCTCATTAATTTCTAATGGAATATCTGTAGTAGTAATTATACTTGTTGCATTATTAATGGGGTTCCGTTCCTCAGCAGGAATCTTAGAATGGGTAGCTGTATTTGGAATACTTGGGATCTTTACACTTGCCTTAACTTGGATAGCTGTAATTGCAGGACTTGCTGCTAAAACCCCAGATGGCGCAGGAGCATTCTCTTACCCAATTATATTTTTACCATTTATAAGTTCTGCATTTGTACCAACAGATACTATGCCCAAAGTAGTGCGTACCTTTGCAGAAAATCAGCCTGTAACACCTATAGTAGAAGATATTCGTGATTTATTGGCAAACCAACCAGTAGGAAATGATATCTGGATTGCCCTTGCTTGGTGTATAGCAATAATAGTTGTTGGTTATATGTTTGCAATGAGGCGTTACTCTGCGCTGTAGAAGCTTCAGTTTCATTAAAATCATTATGTCCTATTCAATTATAATGTGATAAAAAGGTAAAAAAGGAGTATAATTGACATATGGTAAAAATAGTTTAATAAACCTTTTGGGAATATAGTAAAAGCGGGTGATTATTATAGAGAAAATGAGAAAAATAGTAAAATCAAAAATGTTTTCTGCCATATATTTTGTGTGTGCTGCAGGTACTCTTATTTATTTTAGAGACTATGATTCTAAATTCACGTCTAAGTTACTTTTTTATTGGATTATGTTTTCTTTAGCAATTAGATTAATTGTAGATAAGAAGTGGGTTCAACTATGTATTTTAGCATTAATATTAGTTCTATTTAATGTTTATTTATTTTAAAGTAGTACAAGTTATGAAAAATACTTACTCTAATATTATTTTTTTGTATAGGAGATATAATGAATAAGAATTTGAAACAAAGAGTCTTAGAAATAGCAGAATTTATTTTTTATAACATCATACTTGGAGTAGCTGGTTGGCTAGTTATCAGTTGTTCAATTAAATATCAACAGGAATTTACTATCTCAAATGGAGGCAATAGATTATATTATTTATTATTAAGTGTAGCTCCATTTATGATATATGTTTGGTTCTTATTTACAACTGATAAAAGAAATAAGTGGAATATTTCTTATGAAAACATAAACTTCATTTCTCGTGTAATTGTAGCTTTAACAATAATAGTATTGAGCGGTATTTTTGGCATTGCAGAAATTTTTGTTTAAGGTTTATCCATTAAAACAGGGAGATAATTAAAATTATTAAAACTATCTAAAAATCATAAAAGCAAACATTACTG
The DNA here is from genome assembly GCF_022324845.1 of Clostridium sp. YIM B02506. Lineage (NCBI taxonomy): Bacteria > Bacillati > Bacillota > Clostridia > Eubacteriales > Clostridiaceae > Clostridium > Clostridium sp. YIM B02506. Next base: position 12,958 of record NZ_JAKGTG010000033.1, on the reverse strand, counting down.
TAATTATAATTAGGGCTATAATTCCAGCAGTACGATTATATTTAATAATATCCTCACTTGGTTCAAGATTGTCTTGCTTAAATTGCCATCGAGAAATATAGAACTCTATTAGTAGAAATACTAGGAAGAATCTCCAAACACTATAAAAATACTGGCGGCTCATACTTGAGACGCCGTATTTTTATAGAGAAAGCCGTAGAGAAGTAGAGAAGGAAAGCCGTAGAGAAGTAGAGAAGGAAAGCCGTAGAGAAGTAGAGAAGGAAAGCCGTGGAGAAGTAGAGAAGGAAC
>NZ_JAKGTG010000033.1:0-12574 GCF_022324845.1 Clostridium sp. YIM B02506 | reverse complement strand
GAAAGCCGTGGAGAAGTAGAGAAGGAAAGCCGTGGGGAAGTAGAGGAGGAAAGTCGTAGTGAAGTGGAGAAGGAAAGCTGTGCACTGCTATTCGGTAGACGTGATTCTCAGCGTCAGTCTAATTATTCTAACCAATGCTCTGTAGAAGTTCGAAGAACTTCATCAAAATCATTTAGTTTTTTGACTAGAAAAGATTTTGATATGGGGAAGAGATAATTTGGGTTACTGAGTATGAGAATAATAAAAAGGAGGGATAAATTTGAATACATTTTCGGAAGTTAAACTTTTCCAAGTAAAACCTAATAAATTAGATGAATTTGAAAATCTAATTAATAAGATATTGCCTGAACAAAAGAATCAGCAAGGTTGTATAGATGTGAAATACATGAAACGCTTTTTTACTTTAGATGGTTTGGGTAATCCACCAAGAAAATTAACCAAAATTGTAAAATGTGTTAAGTACTATTCATATTGGGAATTTGACAATAAAGAGAATTATGGTAAAGCAATTGAGTGGTTTTTTATAAATTATGAAAAAGATATTCAAAGGTTACTCATTATGCCCTTTGATATAAATTTAGGCTATTCATTATAATTGAAGAGAAAAATAACATATGAAGAACTATAGAAGTTTGGATTATATATTTCAACTAGATTAAAATAATTAATTTCTTCTTATCTTATGGATTAGATGATAGAACCTTGAAGGTTATGTAGATGATGAATCATTGCTTTAAAAATGCCTTTAAATAATTACAAAGAAATGGAACACTGATACAAAATGTTCTATAATTGTTTTAAAGGAGAGTTTTATATGTTATTAATAAATAGGATGGAAAATGCAAGTCTAACAAGGATTGAAAAAGATATTGCTCAATATATTATTGATCATAAAGAAGAGATAGAAAAATTATCAACACGTGCTATTGCAAAAGGGACATATACATCGTCGTCTGCTGTTATTAGACTAGCACATAAACTAGGTTTTGAGGGATATAATGATTTAAAAAACCGATATCTTGAGGAACAAGCTTATTTAAATTCTAATTTTCAAAATATAGATGCCAATATTCCATTTAGCCAAGATAATAATATAATGAGTGTTGCAGGTTCAATTAAAGAAGTTATGATTGAATCTTAGATTAAATTATCAAAAGAATTTAGATTATAAAATTAAACATTCTAAAAAAGTAGAAAGTACACATTTTTCGTCCAATGAAATTATTAAGGAGTAAAGGAGAACTACAATGTTATACAGTGAAATATTAGAAAAAGCTAAAACTTGTATAGGAGATTATTGTAAAGCTTGTCAGGAATGCAATGGAAAGGTTTGTAAAAATAAAATTCCAGGACCTGGTGCTAAAGGAATTGGAGATGTTGCAATAAGAAACTATGATAAATGGAAAGAAATAAGGATTAATATGGATACCTTAGTAGAAAATAAATCAGTTGATACTAGTGTTCAATTATTTAAGCAAAAATTTAAATTTCCATTTTTTGCTGGACCAGTAGGAGCAGTAAACCTTCATTATGGTGATAAATATAATGATGTGACATATAATAATATTCTTGTTTCTTCTTGTGCAAAACATGGTATATTAGCATTTACTGGTGATGGTATAAATCCAGAAGTTATAAAAGCTGCAACTGAAGCCATTAAGAAAGAAAATGGTATAGGTATCCCAACCATTAAACCTTGGAACTATGAAACTATTTTAGAAAAACTTAAATATGCCAAAGAATCAAATGCTATAGCTGTAGCTATGGATATTGATGCAGCAGGGTTACCATTTTTGAAAAACATGACACCTCCTGCAGGAAGTAAATCTGTAGAGGAATTAAAACAAATAATTGAAGCCTGTGATAAACCATTTATTGTTAAGGGAATCATGACTGCTAAAGGAGCATTAAAAGCTAAACAAGCTGGTGCAAGTGCTATTGTTGTATCTAATCATGGTGGAAGAGTTTTAGATCAATGTTTATCAACAGCTGAAGTGTTAAAAGATATTGTTGATACTGTAGGTCATGATATAAGAATATTTGTTGATGGTGGTATCCGTAGTGGGACTGATGTGTTTAAAGCACTTGCTATGGGAGCAGATGGAGTTATAATAGCTAGACCATTTGTAACAGCTCTATATGGTGGAGAAGAAGAAGGCATTCAAACATATATTAATAAAATTGGACAAGAACTAGAAGAAACAATGGCAATGTGCGGTGCCTATAGTCTAGATGAAATTACTCGTGAGATGATTTCAATTCCTTGGTAAAAGAATTTAGGGAGGGAGATTTAAATTTTAAAGTTTGAAAATGGAAACATGTCAGAGGTATTTTATGATGGAAATAATATTTATAGAGATTTAAAGCCCTATAGTAAAACCATTCATAAATTATTAAAGCATTTAGAAAATAAAAAGATTAACTTTGTACCACGCTTTTTAGGAATAGACTATGAAAAAAATCAAGAGATTTTAACATTTATGAAAGGTAATACTGTTGAGAATTATCCATATATAGAGGCTCTTGTATACAAGATAAAAAACATTAAATTAATAGCAAATATGCTCAAGGAATACCATGATGCGACATTAGACTTTCATTATGGTGAAGAAGATGAATGGTTTTTAGAGTACAAAGGAAGTTTAGCTAAAGAAGTAATCTGCCATAATGATATTGCACCATATAATATTACATTTTTAAATAATGCTCCAGTAGGAATTATAGATTTTGATACAGCGTGTCCTGCTCCAAGAATATGGGACATAGCTTATGCTGTTTATAGATTTGTACCATTAAGTAAAAAAGTATATGTTCCTTATAAAAATGACTATAGAGATTATACGAGAGAGTGCGATAGTGAGGAACGAAAAGTTTTAATTAAAAAGTTTGCAGATTCATATGGAGATTATGAAGTTAAAGATATTTTAGAAAATGTGATTTTAAGGTTGGAATCGTTAATAGAATTATTTAATAGCGAATGCCGAAAAGGAAATATGGAATTCATTAAAATGAAAAATGAAGGTCATCAAGAGTTTTATGTTGAAGAAATTGAGTTTATAAAACAGAATATGAATGATTGGATAGAATAAGTGTGATTAAAAGTTTAACTTTTAATCACACTTATTTCTTTTTTTAAATCATCAAACCAAAGTATAATCTATCTATAGCAATATAAACGGCGTGTATGCTATGTTGTACTCATGGTTGATACAATAATTCCATTTTTAGTGGAAGTTATTTGTAATTTTACAAAGGGAGGTGACGTGTTATCGTATACACATAGAGAACAAGCAGAAGACAAAATGAAAGGAGGACAATATGAATAATCTAAATTCAAGGCAGATTGAGTTTATTAATTTATTACTTAATGAAAAAGATTATAGAACAATTAAGTGGTATTCAGAGATGCTATCTGTTTCTGATAAGACATTAAAAAAAGATTTAATGGTAATAGAAGATTACCTAAATAAATTCAATATAAGGCTAAATAGAAAGCATAGTTTAGGTGTGATGATAGAAGATGTTTGGAATGCTAAGTTAATTATTCAAAATAATCTCCATATTCAAGAAGATAAGGACCCTAAAATATCTGTTAATGATAGAAGAATAGATATCATTAAGACTATGCTTATGGATTCTCATAATAAGACTTCAATTCAAAAACTTTCAGATAAGTATTATGTAAGTAAAACCAGTATAATAAATGATTTGAAATATATAGAAGAGTGGTTATTTTCATTTGATTTAGCTCTTGAAAAAACAGTTGAGGGTACCCAAGTTATTGGTGATGAGATGAATATACGTAGGGCTATAGCATCTTTTTTGTTCGAATATTCTAAGGCTGGAAGAAATGATAGAACTATTGAGGAGTTAGTTACTCGCCTAGATGGGGTTACATTAAATGGGCTTTCAGAGCTATTTGAGAATGAAAAAATAATATATGTTAATAGACTGCTACTGGATTTGGAGAAAAAGTATAGCTGTATAATCGATGATCCTTATTATATCAACTTACTTACTCATATGTTAATTTCTATGGAAAGAGGAGCGAAGGGTAAGTCTAAATTCTCAAAGGATAAGGTTCAAAATCTTAAGTATAAAAAAGAATATGAAGAGGCTACTTTATGTATAAGCAAAATAAATAAGGATTTTAATATGAATCTTGATGAAGCTGAGGTTTATTACCTATATAAGTATTTTGTCTCCTTTGGATTAATAAAGGAGGAAATAAGTGAGGATTATAAGGATTTAGACAAGTTTAGCTCTATGACTATAAGTTTTAGAGATATTGTTACAGACAGTTTAGAGAAAATACTTAATGTGAATATAAGACAGGATCCAAAAATAATGGAGAAGCTTCTTCTTCATATAAGGGCAATGTTAAACAGAATCGAATATGACATCCAAATTTCTAATCCACTTATTAAAGATATTAAGATGCAGTATCCTCTACTTTTAAATATTTGCAAAGCTTCTTCAATGATGGCTTCCTTTAAATTAAAGCAGAAGGAAATTCCTATAGATGAAATTGGCTATTTAGCTTTGTATTATCAGCTGGGACTTGAGAATTATCATATAAAGAAAAAGGTATTGATTGTTTGCCATAGTGGATACGGTACATCAAAGCTATTAAGTACAAAGCTTAAAAGGTATTTCCCAGACTTTGAGATTGTTGAGAGTATATCGTCTGAGAGGATTAAGAGTCAAAATATCCAAAACATAGACCTTATTATAACCACAGTACCTCTAGATTTAAAAGATAAACCTTGTTTACTTGTATCAGCATTCTTAAGTGAAAAAGATATAAAAAATATATCTGATTTTCTTAGTAACATTAAAGAAGTTAAGGGAGAAATATCTAGAAAAACTCCTTATATAGGAAGCTATCTGTGTGAGGAATTTATATATTTTAATAAAACAGAGAAGGAGGTTGCAAGTTCCATCAAAAGAAGTTTAAAGAGAGCTGTTAAATTTAATGAGATAGATATAAGTGATAATCTAAAAATTTATATAAGTTTTTGTGAAAAGGAAGATAAATTAGCTCTTTGTATAAATGATATTGAAAAAGATAAAAAACAGTTAGTTTTTTATATACTTATGGACAGTGTAAAGGTTATGACTGAAATAATAAAAGAAGCTGTTAATTTCAATATTAATGATGATTATGGGAGTTATTTAAGAAAGTGCATAAAGAAAAAAGATGCAGTCAAGTATTTCGAATTAAATGGTAAAGGTGAGATGAAAATGGAAGTAGATTTATCTAAAGTAATACGCAAAGAAACAATAAAACTAGATATGAAAGCAGCTACTAAGGATGAGGCATTAAAAGAACTAACTGATCTATTATATGAAACAGATGTAATTTCTGATAAAAAAGCTTTCTTGGATGATGTATATTACAGAGAAACTTTAGGTTCAACAGGCATAGGTAATGGTATTGCTATACCTCATGGAAAATCACAGTTTGTAAGTAGGACTTCAATAGCTTTTGGGAAAACAAAAAATGACTTAGTTTGGGAGACTTTAGATGATAAACCTGTTAATTTTATTATTCTTTTTGCTGTAACGGAAGAAGATAAGACAAGCACTCATGTAAGGCTTCTCTCAAAAGTTGCTACAAAACTCGGTGATGATGAAGCTTGTGAAGCACTACTTAAGGCTAATACCCCAGAAGAGGTATATGAAATATTCACAAAGCAAGAGGAAGTAATTTAAAGTTTAAATAGAAAGAAAGGGGAAATGTATATGAAAATAGTTGGAATTGCAGCTTGCACATCAGGAATAGCTCACACTTATATAGCAAAAGAAAAACTCATACGTGCGGCTAAGGCTTTAGGTCATGAAGTTCATATTGAAACTCAAGGAACAATTGGAACAGAGGATGAACTTACACCTAAAGACATAAGAGAGGCAGATATAGTAATAATTGCAGCAGATATTAAAGTAGGAGGGAGGGAAAGGTTTAAGGGCAAAAAAGTTATTGATGTTTCAACAGAAATCGTAATTAAATCTCCAAAAGCGCTTCTTAATAAAATTGAAAAAGATTTAGGTCTCTAATTAATAATTTTAAAAAGGGGAGAACAATTTATGTTAAAGAAATTACAATTGAAAAAACATGCTATGACAGGTATATCATACATGCTACCACTAGTTGTTGCATCTGGTTTATTAATAGCTATTGGAAACTTGGCTGGAGGAAATCCATCATTAATTACTGATTATAAGAGTTCTTATAATGTATGGCAGGCAGCGGTATCTTTAGGTGTTTTTGGTATGGGTTTGCTGCCAGCAGTAATGGGTGCAGCTATTGCATATTCTATAGCAGATAGACCAGGTATTGCTCCGGGACTTTTAATGGGTATGATAGCAAATGCAATGGGAGCTGGGTTCCTTGGGGGTATGCTTGGAGGATATCTTGCTGGTTATTTTGTAAACTTTTTAAAGGAAAAGTTAATTGTTCCTAGATGGGCTCAAGGTTTATTACCTATGATGATTATTCCGCTATTATCTTCTATTGTTATAGGATTAATTATGTTTTTTGTTATAGGAAGACCAATAGCTGCAGCATCAGCTTCATTAACAAACATGCTTAATAATATGCAGGGAGGATCAAAAGCTGTGTTTGGGGCAATTATGGGAGCTATGGCGGCCTTTGATTTTGGAGGACCTGTTAATAAAGTGGCATCACTTTTTGCAGATGGACTTTTACTTCAAGGGGTTTATGGTCCAGAAGCAATTAAAATATGTGCATCCATGATTCCACCTTTTGGAGTTACTTTATCTTGGCTTATAAGAAGATCAAGATACACTAAAGGGGAATCAGATAATATAAAAATAGCCTTTCCAATGGGTATATGTATGATTACAGAAGGTGTTATACCAATAGCAGCTGTTGATCCACTTAGAGTAATATTCTCTTGTTCTTTTGGGGCAGCTATTGGTGGAATGCTAATAATGCTTTTAAATGTAGGTTCACCAGTGCCTTCAGGTGGAATGTTTATTGTGCCAGCTATGCAAAATCCTTTAGGCTTTTTAATAGCATTAACAGTAGGATCTGTAGTAACTGCATTATTACTTGTTGTTCTTAAAAAGGATGCAAAGGAAGACCTGATTCTAGATGAAGAGGAAGAAGAGGTAGATTTATCTGGAATAGAGATAAAATAATTAAATCAAAAGGAGAAAGCTTATGTATGTTTCGATGAAAGAGATGCTAGATAAAGCAAATAAAGAAAATTACGCAGTTATGGCTATCAATTGTTTTAATCTAGAAACAGCAAGAGCTGTAATAAAAGCAGCGGAACTTGAAAATGCACCAATAATAATAAATGTTGTTCAGGAACATCTTCTAGATCACTGTGATAGTGAACTTATAACACCTATAGTAAAAACTCTAGCAGCAAGGACAAATATCAAGGTTGCTTTAAATTTTGACCATGGACAAGAAGTCTTATTTCTAAAAAAGGCAATAGATGATGGATTTTCTTCAGTAATGGTAGATGCTTCACGTTTTAATCTTCAAGGTAATATAGAAATGACAAGGGAAGTTGTAAATTATGCTCACCCAAAAGGCGTAAGTGTTGAAGGGGAAATAGGATGTTTAGGTGGAACTGAAGGGGAAGCTTATACAAGTGAGCAAATGTATACTGACCCAGAGGAGGCATTAAAGTTTGCAAAAGAAACGGGTATAGATGCTCTAGCAATATCAATTGGCACATCTCATGGAAATTATCCTGATGGAATGGTACCAGAATTTGACTTTAACAGACTAAGGACCATAAAGGAGCTAACAAAAATGCCTTTAGTTCTTCATGGAGGATCTGGTTCTGGGAAAAGCAATATCTTAAAATCAGTTGAAAATGGAATAAATAAAATTAATGTTGGTTGTGATTTCATGAACTATAATGTTAGTGCTATTAAATCAATATTAGAAAATGAGCCAGATATAAATTATTATGTGATGATGCATAGGGTAGAGAAGGAAAGTGTTCAAATTGTAAGAGATTATATTAGATTATCAGGATCAAATAATAAAAATTAAAAGAAAAGGAAGTATGGATTATGTTAATGAATATGAAAGAACTATTAAAGGTAGCACAAAAAGAAGGATTTGCAGTACCAGCTTTTAATACAAGCAGCAATATGATATTAAAGGGAGTTATGGAGGCATGTAGTGAAAAGAAGGCACCAGTTATTATTGCCATCCACCCAGATGAATTATCCTTTATTGAAGATAGTTTTATAGCAGCAGTTAAAGAAGAAGCTTATAAGTCAGAAGTACCAGTGGTTATACACTTAGATCATGGCGGAAGTTTTGAACAGATTTTAAGAGCTATAAGATGTGGTTTTACATCAGTTATGATTGATGCATCACATCTATCTTTTGAAGAAAATATTGCACTTACTAAAAAAGTAGTAGAAGTAGCGCATCCACTTAATGTTTCTGTAGAAGCAGAACTTGGAACCATAGGAACAACAGGTAATGGTGGAGAATATGGAACAGAAAAAATAATCTATACGGATCCAGATAAAGCTAAAGAATTTGTTGAAAGAACTGAAGTAGATACTTTAGCAGTAGCAATTGGGACATGTCATGGAATATATCCTAAGGATATGAAGCCTGAACTTAAGCTAGATTTGTTAAAGGTAATAAGAGATGTTGTAGATATACCTTTAGTATTACATGGAGGGTCAGCTAATCCAGACGAAGAGATAGCAGAATCAGTAAAACTTGGAGTATGTAAAATAAATATTTCAAGTGATATTAAGGATGCTTTCTACAGAAAATGTCGTGAAATATTAAAGGAAGACTTAAGTGCTCGTGAACCTAATGCAATATATCCTCCATGTATTGAAGAAATGAAGAAGGTTATATATAACAAGATAGAGCTATTTAATGATGGTGATAAAGTAAAGTTTTATAAATAGAATATAAGTTTTAAAGAAGAAGTGCTCTTTTAGGATGTTAATGAGACTTGAAATAAAGTTTCTACCGAATAAAAGAGGGCTTCTTTTGTTTACTTTTGAGTGCAGGGATACATTTATTTAATAGAGAATACATAAAAGCTTTTATATTTAACTGAATGTATACAGATAAAAATGTGCATATATAAACCTTAAAAGAATATTCTAATAATAGATAATTAGAAAAGGTGATATATATATGTATTTATCTATACCAGAGGTGTTCTATTGCAAAGTTAGGTACGTGAGACAAGATAAGTTAGATATTAACTATTCTCTTTTCGTAAGAGAAAATGGATACAAAAACATAAAAATAGGTGCAGTTTTGCCCTGTGAAAAGGTTGTAAGATGGAATAAAGTAAAAGCTGCTATGGAGAAAGAGGCTAGAATTAAGGGTATAAATATAAGGGTTGAATTTTGCAACTGGGATATAAATAAAGAAATAGAGATTATAAAAGGATTTATATTAGAAAATATAGATGTTTTAGTATTAACTTCAATAAAGCTTAAAAATGGTAATGAAGTGTTAAACGAGGTGCATAAAGCTGGAATAAAAATAATTGCTATGGATGCATTTATATATGATTCACCTGTAGATTTATTTGTAGGATTTAATATGCTTAAGGCAGGGCAACTTCAAGGGAGCTTTCTTACTAAAAAGGTTCCAGAGGGAAGGTATATTATACTCGAGGGTTCACCTAATGGCGAGTTGTTTAAAATAGGTGCAATGGAATATATTAGCCCACTAGTTTATACAGGTAAAATTCAAGTTGTAGCAGATGAAGAAGTTCAGAACTGGTTACCAGAGAATGCATATGAAATAGTAAAAAAAGTTTTATTTAAAGATAAAAATATTGATGCAATTTTAGCGCCAGTGGATAAAATTGCAGGAGGGGCTATTGCAGCTTTAATGGAAGAAAATTTGCAAGGAAAAGTTATTGTAACAGGACAAGATGCAGAACCCGAGGCAATAAAAAGGATTATGGAGGGAACCCAAGCTATGACATTATTAAACGACTTTGTAAAGCTTGGGCAAACAACTATAGATTTAGCAATAAGTTTAATTGAGGGAAAAAGTATAAACTATGATTATATGATAAATAACGGGAAAGTTGATGTAATATCAGTATTACTGGAGCCAATACTTATAGATGAAGAAAATGTCTTTAGTAAAATTAATGAACTAATTGATACAACACTTATAGATAAAGAAAATGTTCTTAGTAAAACCAATGAACTAAAAGAGTAATGATTTGTTATCGTAATAAAAAATGTACTTATATATAGGCAAAAAGAATATCCTAATAATAGATAACTAAAAAAAAGGGGATATTTATGTACTTGTCGATACCAGAGGTTTTTTATTGCTCAGTTAAATATGTAAACAAAAGTATTTTAGAGATTAGTTCCCCTCTTTGTGTAAATGAAAGACATGATAAAAATATAAAGATTGGTGCAATTTTACCTTCTGGAGAAAAGTTTAGATGGAGTAAGATAAGATATGCCATGGAGCATGAAGCTAAGCTTAAAGGGGTAGATCTAAGTATTGAGTATAGCGATTTTGATATAAATAAAGAGAGAGCAATAATTAAACGAATGATTTTAGAGAAGATAGATGTTTTGGTGTTAGGATCTGTAAATCACAAGGGGGAAAAAGAAATACTTGATGAAGTGAATAAAGCTGGGATTAAAATAATAGCACAGGATGCTCTTATTAACAATTGTCATGTAGATTTATATTTAGGTTTTAATATATTACGGGCAGGACAACTTCAAGGTGGATTTTTAATTAATAAAGTTCCAGAAGGAAAATACATTATTTTGTATGGATGTCCAAATGGTGAATTATTAAAAAAAGGTGCAATGGAGTATATCACTCCTCTTATTGATACTAGAAAAGTTAAGGTTGTTGCTGATGAAGCAGTTAAAGGATGGATGTCTGATCGGGCATATGATGTAGTAAAAAAAATAATAGTTGAAGACAAAAATATAGTTGCGGTTTTAGCTCCAACAGACAATATAGCTGAAGCTGTAATTAAGGCTTTATCTGAAGAAAATTTACAAGGAAAAGTTATTGTAACAGGGCAAGATGCAGATCCAGAAGCTATAAAAAGAATTCTAGAAGGAACCCAAGCTATGACATTGCTTAATGATTCAATAACATTGGGACGGATAACCATAGAATCTGCAATAAATTTAATAGAAGGACAAAGTATTAACTATGATTACATAGTTAATAATGAAATGGTAGACGTGCAAACAATACTTATAGATCCAATACTTATAGACAAATCTAATGTTTATAGCAAACTTAAGGAAACGGGTTATGCTAAAGAATATCTTATGTAAAATTTAAGGAAGGCTAGGGTCTTCCTTAAAATCATTTTGTTGCTTATCATCTAAAACTTTGATAAAATATTATCAAAGTCTAAAAAAGAAAGGAAGCTAAGAAATGAATAAAGTTATAAAAAATGATTTAGTAGTTGCTGAAATTAAAACATTAGGAGCTGAGGTAGTAAGTTTTAAGAGACTTGAAAACGGTTGTGAATACATGTGGAGTGGAGACGAGAAGCTTTGGAATGGTAAGGCTCCTGTATTATTTCCAAATGTATGCGCTGTGAATAATGGAGAAATAAAAGTTGATGGAGAAATATACAAACTAGGAAATCATGGTTTTGCTAGAAAAAGTGAATTTGAATTAGTTGAAGAAACTGATACAAAAGCTGTTTACAAGCTTTCCTATAATGAAGATACTTTAAAAATGTATCCTTTTAAATTTAATTTATTTATTACATATACTGTTGATGGAAACAAACTTAATATTGAGTATAAGGTAGAAAATGTAGATGATAAGGACATGTATTTCCAAATAGGAACACATCCAGGATTTAATTGTCCATTAGATAAAGAAAGCAAATTTGAGGATTATTATCTTGAATTTGAATGTAATGAAACTCTTGAAAGATTATTTATGAATGATGCTAATGTATTAATAAATAATAAATCAGAAGTTATATTAGAAAATAACAACATATTGCCAATAACACGTGAGTTATTTAAAGATGGTGCGCTTGTATTTAAGAATATGAATTCAAAACAAGTTGCTTTAAAAAGCAAAACTTCAGATAAAACTGTAACTTTATCTTATAATGATCTTACTTATATGGGGTTATGGCAAGCAAAAACTGCTGACTTTGTATGTATTGAACCTTGGCATGGTATAGCAGATACAGATGGATATACTGGTGAGTTTAAGGATAAAGAGATGATAATCACATTAGAAAAAGGGTCAAGCTATAATTGTGATTATACTATAGAAATAAAATAATAACCTGCAATGAATAGAGCTGTTGCACTAAATAATGGTGTACAGCTTTTTTCTTTAAATATTAAAAAAGTATAGTTATTTCTATATTATAATGTACAGGAGATACAAAATATTGTTTCTACATGTCGAAGTATGCTATAATCATCTATATTATCCACATAATATAATACATAATAAATTTTGGCAAAATTAAAAAGTTTACGAGGTCAAAAAGCAATGTCATTAAGTTAAGATGATACACTCAAAGAGTAGAGTATGTAGAAATACATGCCCTGCTTTTTTTTA
>NZ_JAKGTG010000032.1:0-52458 GCF_022324845.1 Clostridium sp. YIM B02506 | reverse complement strand
GACTTCATTTTTCTTATCTATTGTCAAGTGTTTTTTTTATTATTTTTTATATTTCCCTAAGTTGACGACATTGCGCGCTCCCCAGCGTCATTAAATTCTTTTTTACTTCTCCCCTGTAGGAGTGGTTCTCAGCTCCATTAGATTCCTTATATCTTCTGATTTGTAATAAATGACATTTCAAGTTAAAAAATGTACACTCCTATTCTGTAGGAGCGGTTCTCAGCTCCATTAAATTCCTTCTCTTTCTCAGCGTCATTACAATTCTTTCTCATTTTTCAAGATAAAATTGATAGATTTTTCTATTTGTAACAGTATATATAGTAGAAGGGGGAGTTAATTTTATGGAAAATGTTAAAGAAAGATATTATCAAGTAGATGTAATGAGGTTTGTTTGTGCGATTTTAGTTATATCAATTCACACCTCAGCCTTATATTCCTTTGGAGATGTTCCAGGAAAGGTTTTAAGTTTAGGAATTGCAAGAATAGCTGTGCCTTTTTTCTTCATAGCTTCTGGTTACTTCTTTTATGAGAGGTTTAATAATGAAGGATATTTAAAAGCGTACATTATAAGAATATTAAAGTACTATTTAATTTCTACAGTTGTTTATACCGTGATTTTATTTACCTTTATAAAAAGCAGAAACTCAAACATTTTAGATTTAGTTAAAAATCTTTTATTTAATGGGGTGTCTCCAAGTCTTTGGTTTTTCCCTGCATTGATATTTTCAATAAGTGTTCTTTACTTATTTTTAAAGAAAAACTGGATTAAACCTTTAATAATAGTAAGTTTAGTTCTATATGCACTAGGTCTTATAGGCGATTCATATTATGGATTAGTAGTAGGAACTCCTTTAGAAAAGCTAGTAGAAATGTATTCAGCTGTTTTTGTTTATACAAGAAATGGCCTTTGTTTTGGATTACCTTTTTTAACCCTAGGAGTTTTAATCAACAAACATGATATGAAAAACAAACTCAAACATCTCAAAGCATTAACATTGTTTTTTGCTGTGATATTTGCTTCTGAGGCCTATGTACTTATATCAAACAACATATCAAAAGATAACAACATGTACATTTCTCTTATATTTTTAGTTTCTTGTATATTTTTGTTATCTTTAAGGTCCAAGAAAATATTATCCGATAGAAAAGCAAAACTATTAAGAGACATGAGTCTTTGGATATATTGTCTTCATGAACTGATTCAGTTTCTTGTTTATGGGCTTCTTCCTAAGATTGCAGCTAATTCTTTCTTGGTTTTCCTTATGGTAACTTTAGTTGTTGTACCTCTTTCTTATTTTATAGTTAGAAAAAAGGCCCCATTCTACACCTTAAATAAGAAAAAAGAAATTAGATTAATGGCTAGTTTGTTGGTTGTTGCATTAATCATAGGTCTTGTATCATCAAAAGGCCCATCAAAAACAACAAATAGTAATGGAATAAGTCCATCAATAGATTTAAAACTTGATGAAAATGCACCCTCATCAAACATAGTTGGGCCTATGTGGAAAATATCATCGGGTACTAGTACCATTTACTTGTATGGCTCTTTAGATGTTGGTGATAAAAGCTTATATCCCTTGTCACCTAAGGTTGAAGAAGCTTTTAAATCTTCTGAGGCTTTGGCAATTGAAGTAGAACTTGACAAAATTGATGGGCCTAAAATCAATAGTCAGCTTCTCTATGAGAAAGGTGATAATGTTGAAAATCATGTTTCTTCTGATGCAATTGATATTTATAAAGAAAAAGTCTCTTACTTTAAAGCAGATTATGATAAGGTTAAACAATATAAAGCTTCATATTTAGCACAAAACTGTATTTCTGCATATTTAGCAAATGAGAAGGTTGACCAAGCTTATATTCCTGATATCTATTTCTTATATAGTGCTAGAAAAGCTGATAAACCAGTTGTTTCAATTGGTGATGTGTATAAACTTTATGATAGTTTAGCGAATCCTCCTGATGAAGTAGGTGATGCATCACTTAAACTTCTTAAATACTATAATGAGGATTCCACTAAAAAGAGTTTAGATCGTTTAGATGCTTGGAAAAAAAGTGACTTAGAAGCTATAGAAAACTCTTATGATGATCAGTATATAGTTCCAGCATCAGAAAAAGAAAACTTTACTAAACTTAACACCTTAGTAAATAACTATAACCAATCTTTATATTCAAAACTTAAATCCGAGTACTCATCTAAAATAGATGGCTATATTAAAGAAAATAAAAACTACTTTATAGTCTTATCTACAAACTACCTTCAAGGGGAGGATAGTATATTAAAACAATTAGAACAAAAAGGTTATATCTTAGAAAAAATAAACTAAAAGTAAACAGCCCCTGTCTTTTTAACAAGGGCTGTCTATAAAACATATATGTAATTTTAGAAATAAATATCTGAAAACTCAACATTAATAGCATTCATAAGCTTATCTCCATCTACCTGATTTCCACTTTTTTTATCTTTAAAGTCATTTCCAATCGGAAGATTAACAGTAAATGTGCTACCTTTCTCTAATTCACTTTCAATCTTTATACTGCCATCTAATGTTTCAACTAATTTTTTCACTAGAGCTAGCCCCATTCCACTACCCTCAGCCTGTCTTGAAAGATTGTTATCAGCCTGTCCAAAAGGCTTAAATATTAACTCATACTTATCTTTAGCTATCCCTATTCCACTGTCCTTTACAGATATATCAACTGTTTGATCTTCTTTATTTTCATTAATGCTAACCATAATGGTACCACCCTCTGGTGTAAATTTTATAGCATTAGATATTAGATTTAAAAGTATACGTTCATATACCTCATTATCTATAATTAAATCTCTACTCTCTACATTACTCTCAAAATCTAAATCAATGTCCTTTTGCTCCGCATAATCTAATACCCATTGAGTTATAAATCTTGTGATCCATACAATATCCATCTTTCTCAAATTAAGGTTTATTTCTTCTGAATTCAATTTTGTTATGTCTAATATGTTATTTACAAGCCTTATTTGCCTAAAAGTATTTCTTTTCATACTTCCTAAAAGTTTTTTAACTGGCTCAGAAACGTTTTTAATATGTATCTTTTCAATTAACTGAATTGCTGAATAAATTACATTAATTGGAGTTTTAAATTCATGAGTTATTAATGTTATAAACTCATCCTTCCTAATTAAATCCTGCTGAAGAATTTCTCTTTGAGCCTTTTCTGATTCATAGAGTAATTTCTGCTGTCTACTTATCTCACGATTTTGTTTTCTAAGTAATAATTCACGTTCTATAGAATCAACTACAGTTGATAAAGTTACTAGAAAAAGTGGATTATGAAGCATTACAGCTGTCATAACACTTATGGTTCCAATTAATTTTCCATCTTCTGAATTGTAAAAAGGCACAGAATAACAAGCACTTTTATATAGATGTTTATGGTAATGATTAGTTCCTATAAGCTGAATAGGAGCTTTTTCTTCAATACATAAACTAACAGTATTTGTCCCCATAGCTTCCTCTGTAAACTGAACCCCTGGCTTAATCCACAGATCTCTCACAGTATCTTCTATAGTTTTGTCTCCTAATGTATCTAGTAAAAAACCTTTATCATCAGATATAACAATTAGTATAGGAGTTCCCTTCATGGAATTAATTATTTTATGGCTGAAAAAACTTGCAACCTCTAAAACTTCTTTATATTCTTCTTTTTTTCTAGCTAACTCATCTTTTGTCATTACAACTTTAGGTATTTGAACTTTATTAGGATCCATTCCTAATAGCTTGCATCTCTTTTTGGAGTCTTTAATATATTCTGCTTCTTCTTCAAATGACTGTTGTAACATATACTACCTTCCTTCCTAAAAGCAAAAAATAGGTATTAACTTCATCTTTCAATTTTACCATATTATATAATATTTATAAATGATTTTAAAGTTTAAGTAAAGTTAACAAAAGGACTACAGAATTTATTTAAAGAATTTTACTCTTAATTGTTGATATGTTATTATATATTGAGACTTATATTAAAGAAAGGATTAGCTATGAATATTGCTTTAATTTACGGCTTTTTAGCCATTATCACATTTGCACATGCCTTTATGTGTTACAAGAAAAAAACTTTAATTCGACCATTAAGTAAAAGACCTTTGCTTGTAGTAAATAATTCCTTCTATAAATTACAATTTAATTATGGTAGTATCGCTACTATTATCTTTATTTTAATATCATTAGTCAATACAATTATTTCCAATAAAATAATTTCAATTATTTCCCTCATTGTTACTATTTTAACCATAGGTATTTTGACTATAGTATTAGAGGAAATAGCATTAAAAAAAGGCTACATAAAATTGAAAAAATAACTGTTTAATTTTAATTAAACAGTTATTTTTTCTTTTATAAATTTATAATTATAATTTATAATAATCCTCACTATTAACTTTTAAATCCTTCACACGATAAAGAAATTGTAAATATAATAGTGAAAGGAAGATACTAATGATAAGAAAAATCAACTTAAGCTCAAAGATTATTTTAACACTTATCGTACTTGTAATTTTATCCGTATTATCAACTTCAATCATATCCACAAAATCCCAAATAAATACAATTGAAGAGAACTTAAGCTACACTACAAAAGAACTTTCATCTAATTTAAGTACCGAGATTGATAATTTTATATCAAGCAATGTATTAATACTCGAGGCTCTAGCAGAAATGGATGAGATCAAATTATCTAATATTGATAATCAAAAAAGATTATTAAAACTTGTAGATAACAAATACGACTCCCTCTCAACTTTATTTATTTTAGATGCAACAGGTCAAACTATAATTAGATCAGATGATAACGCATTATCAAATTTGTCTGATCGTGATTACTTTAAAAAAGCTACTTCAGAGAAAAAAACTAATATTAGTGATATCCTTATTTCAAAAGCTACTGGAAATCCAACAGTGGTTATAGCTACCCCTCTATTTGGAGTAAATAAAGAAGTTGTAGGAGTTCTTTGCGCTAACCTTGACTTAAATACTATTGGTAAAATGCGTGAGAAAATAGTATTAGGAGAAACAGGATATGCCTTTATTACTGACTCAAAAGGACTTATTCTATCTCACAAAGATGAAGCTATGGTTAAAGAAAGAAAAGATGTTAATGATGTTTCTATTGTAGCAAAAGCTTTATCTGGCGAATCTGGGGCTCAAGAATATGAATATAATGGAGACAGAGTATTTGGTAGTTATAATACTGTTAAAAGTACTGGATGGGCTGTTGTAGTTAGACAAACCTATGATGATGCCTTTTCTTCAATAAAACATATTCAAAGAAACTCTATTTTAGCAGCTTTAATTATTGTGATTTTATCATCTATCTTTGGATTTATTTTTTCAAAGAAAATAGTAAAACCACTAAAGGTGCTTTCAAGTGCATCAAAGGAATTAGCTGAAGGAAACCTTAATTATGAATTTAGTATAAATACTAATGATGAAATAGGAGAACTTGCTAAATCATTTACTAATATGAAGGAAAATTTAAGAGATTTAGTTATTCAGGTGCTTTCAGCTTCTAATAATGTTACTAACTCTACAGCTGAAGTATTAACTTCTTCAAAACAAACTGGATTTGTTGCTACACAGATTTCAGAAGCTATAAATAGTTTAGCAATAGGTAGTGATGACCAAGCTAAAAGCATTCATAGCACTTCTGAGTCTATAGATAGTATAGTTAAATCAATAGATAATATTGCTTCTAACAGTACACAATCCTTCAACTTTGCATCAAAAGCTACTGACATGGTTAATAATGGTGTTAAAGTTGTGGCTTATCAAGAAGAAAAAATGATTGAGAGTACTAATGCCGTTAGTAAAGTATCAGATATAATCTCTGAATTAAATGAAAGATCAGCAAAAATCGGTCAAATTGTACAAGTTATTCAAGGTATTTCTGAACAAACTAATCTACTTGCATTAAATGCAGCTATAGAAGCAGCTAGAGCAGGAGAACATGGTAGAGGATTTGCTATTGTAGCTGATGAAGTTAGAAAGCTTGCAGAACAATCACAAGCCTCTACTGAAGAAATTCAAACAATCATTAAAGATATTCAAAACACTTCAAGTGTAGCAGTAAACACTGTAAAAGTTGCTACTAATACTATTAATGATCAAAATGAATCTGTACAAAATACCTCTAAGATCTTTAATGATATTATGAAAATGATGGACACTATTACCCATCAAGCAAAAGAAGTTTCTAATGCTACTACAACTTCTAAAAATGAAGGTCAAAATATTCTAAGGGATATTGAAAGTATCTCAGCTGTATCAGAAGAAAATGCTGCTAGCTCAGAAGAAGTAATGGCATCAATAGAAGAACAAACAGCATCTATTCAATTTATAGCAGAAGAGATTGAAAGATTAAACTCCTTAGCTGAACAGCTAAAAACTTCAATTAGTAAATTCAGACTATAATCTATATCAACAAAAACACAGAGTATAAAAATGATCTATTAATCATTTTTATACTCCATTTTTTTATCTATATAATATAGTAAAAATATAAACTCGCTATTGTTTGTAGTTACTAATTTAAGTCATATTTTGCTTTTTGCAATATTCAAATTATCAAAAATATTTAAAATTAATATTAAATTATTAAAATATTATTTGATTACGTTTTCAAGTTTTTAATTTATCTTCCCAAACCCAGTTTTTGATGATAAAATGACATTATTGTTTTTAATGGGGATTAAAAAACATACTGGTAATTAATTTAATTAAAATTGGGGAGGAAAACTTAATGCAGAAACTTTTTAACACATGGAATCAATTAAGTTTAGTAAAAAGAATTATAGTAGGCTTAATTGTAGGTATTATTTTAGCTATTACACTTCCACAGAAAGCAACATTTGTTGTGATTTTTGGTTCTTTATTTGTAGGTGCCTTAAAGGCTATTGCACCCGTACTTGTATTTTTCTTAGTAATGTCTGCAATATCTCAACATAAAAGCGGACAAGAAACAAATATGAAATCAATTATTGTACTTTATCTTACAGGAACATTTTTAGCTGGTCTAATCGCAGTTATTGTAAGCTTTATGTTCCCAGTTACTCTAACTTTAACAGGTGGTGCTCAAGATTTAACTCCTCCAGGAGGGGTAGTAGAGGTTCTAAAAACCTTACTTCTTAACTTAGTAGACAATCCTATTAAAGCTTTATTTAATGCTAATTACATAGGAATATTATCTTGGGCGGTTCTATTTGGATTTGCTTTGAAAAGTGCTCCAGATAGTACAAAAACTATGCTTTCTAATTTTTCAGATGCTACATCTACAATAGTTAAATGGATCATAAACTTTGCCCCACTAGGAATAATGGGCCTTGTGTTTGAATCTATTTCAGCTAATGGTCTAGAATCTTTGTTAAGCTATGGAAGATTGCTTGTGGTTCTTATTAGCTGTATGCTTTTTGTAGCACTAGTAGCTAACCCTATTATTGTATTCTTAAACATTCGTCAAAACCCTTATCCAATAGTTTTTAAATGTCTTAGAGAAAGCGGAATAACCGCATTCTTTACTCGTAGTTCAGCTGCTAATATTCCTGTTAATATGCGTTTATGTGAAAAACTGGGTCTCGACAAAGATACTTATTCAGTATCCATTCCTTTAGGCGCTACAATAAATATGGCAGGTGCTGCTGTTACTATTTCAGTTTTAACTCTTGCAGCTGTAAACACTCTTGGTATACAAGTAGATATAGGAACTGCTTTTATCTTAAGTATTTTATCTGCTGTAAGTGCTTGCGGGGCTTCTGGAGTTGCTGGCGGTTCGTTGTTATTAATACCTGTAGCTTGTAGCTTATTTGGTATACCAAATGATGTTGCGATGAAAGTAGTTGCTGTTGGATTTATTATAGGAGTTTTACAAGATTCCTTTGAAACAGCTCTTAACTCATCTACAGACGTACTTTTTACCGCTACAGCTGAATTTGCAAAATGGCGTAAAGAAGGAAAAGAAATTATAATAAATAAATAAATTTAAAAGGACTAATCTCTTATTTTTTATATGAGACTAGTCCTTTAATACATTTCCTAACTAACTTCTTTTTTAAAAGGTAAACTCACTATTATTTCTAGCATATTATCTTCCAATATTGCTTCCACCTCTCCCCCTAACTTTTCAGTTAAAAGTTTTACAATAGAAAGTCCTAACCCTGTACTTTTACCCCTTGATTTATCTCCAGTATAAAACCTTTCAAAAATCCTTCCTTCATCTATTTCAGAATTATCTCCAACTAAATTTTTAAAAGAAATAACTCCCATGTCCTTGTGACTTTCTACCTTAACTTCCACATCTCCTTTAGAATGAGCTATGCAATTTCCTATTAAATTCCTTGTTATTCTTATAAGCATATCTCTATCCCCTGATACAAAAACCTGGGAACTTTTTAAAAGGTCTATTCTTAAGTTTTTCTCTTCAAGCACCTCAATAAATTCAACAATACACTCAGTTACAAGTTTAGTTAAATTGATTTTTTCATATTTAGGTTCTATGTCAGAATTTAACGTATATGAATATTCAAAGAATTTTTCAATAAGGTTTCCAAGCTCATCAGCATGTCTTTGAGCGACTTCTAACTTTCTAGTCTGCTCTTCTGATAGTTCTCCTTTTAGTAGAAGCTGCTGATATCCCTTTATTGCAGTAAGAGGTGTTCTTAGATCATGAGAGATATTTGCTATCATTTCTTTAAATTGATTTTCCTTTTTTATATCATTAAGTCTAAAAGTTTCTTCATCTTTTAAGGATCTATTTATATTAACTACTAGTTTATTAAGTTCAGAATTTATAAGTTCTATAGAAATCGGTTGCCTTGTCTTTTCTAATCTTCTTTTATTTAATTGATTGTTAATACTCCGCAGTTGATGTTGGAGATACACTATATAACTTATTAACCCTATAATTATAACTCCAAAAACAATTACCAAAGCATCCACAACCTTTCTTTCTACTTAATTTCTGCTTTTCTAAATAAACTATAGGTTACTCCAAGCATTAAAACAATAAATACTAAACTTACAATCACAGCCTTTACTATATCTTCTGTTCCTGTATTTAAATTAATTAGAGTATAGTTTCCACCATAAGGCATAACGGATAGTATATTTTTAAGAACTGAATTACTTTCACCAAGTGCTGAGAGCTGTGCAACAAGAATAGTTACTCCATAATAAATTCCTACAACTAAAACTGGTTTTTTAGTTGTAAGTGCTATAGGTACACAAATACTTAGTTGAGCTACATATACTATAATTAATGTAATAATTACTCCTAATAGTTTTAATACCTCTGTAGCAGAAAAAACTGTTCCATAATCAATAGTCATGACATTTAAAAATCCCAAAGCCACATTTCCCATATTGAACTTATTACCTATATTAAGTGCTACTATAGTCACAACAACATATGGTATAAGAATAACTATAATTGAGCAGAAAAATGTAACTGCTTTACTTATTATAACTGCCCCTCTACTATTTCCACTTGAAATTGAACCATGGATTATTTTATTTTCAAAGTCTCCACTTATAAAAATACCAGCCATAACCCCACCCAAGATGCTAATTACATTGATATCAGAAAACATAAAACCAATTCCATTCATTCCATCAAAGCTTCCCTTTGCTATTGAATAAGCTATCACTGCCATTATTAAAGAACTTAGGGTTGCAATTAAAAATAATACCTTGATAGCCATTGTTTTACGTAATTTAAATAAATCGGCTTGAATTAAATTAAACATTCACATTCCCTCCTATTACAGAAATAAAGTAATTCTCAAGTGTATCTCCCTGAGTGGAGAAATTAGTTGTAATTATTCCATTTTCAAATATTACCTTTGCAACTAAATCCTTTTTATCTAAATAATCATAAAGTTTAACTTCTCTATTTGGCATAACTTTAAAATTATTTGTCTTTAATTCTGTTTCTAATATACTTGTTAACTTTTCTGGATTATCACAGTTAATGAGAATATGATGTTTGCAGTTTTCTTCAAGCTTTTCAAGGGTAAGAGTCTCTTTTATTTCCCCTCTATGGATTATTATATAATCAGTAGCCGTTTGATAAAGTTCAGGAAGATTATGACTTGAGATTAAAATTGTAACTTGCTTCTCCTCACACAGCTTTTTTAATAGGTTACGAATTTCAACTACTCCTAATGGATCAAGTCCATTTATAGGTTCATCTAAAATAAGAAGTTCAGGATTTCCTATTAAAGCTATTGCTATTCCAAGCCTTTGCTTCATTCCTAATGAAAAATTCTTAGCTTTCTTTTTTCCTGTATCAGAAAGACCTACAAGTTCTAATAATTCATCCTCAATCTCTTTATTAGGTATCCCCTTCATAATTCTATGAAATCTTAAATTATCTTTTGCAGTCATGTTGGAAACTAGACTTGGATACTCTATCATAGCACCTATCCTTTTACGTTCTAGTTGAAGTTCTTTCTCTCCAACATGTCCAAATAGTTCTATACTTCCGCTGGTTGGAAAACTTAGTCCTGTCACAAGTTTCATAAAAGTAGATTTTCCAGCACCATTTTGTCCAATTAATCCGTATATCTTACCAGCTTCTAAAGTTAGAGATACATCATTTAATGCATTTATACCATTATAACTTTTCTTCAGGTTATTTGTTTTTAAAATATATTTATTCATCTTGTTCACCCGTCCTCTCTAGTTTTAGTATAAATTTCAAAGGTTTAGAAAAGGTTAAGACTTTGAATAAAAGTGTTTAAAAATAGATAATTA
Organism: Clostridium sp. YIM B02506; assembly: GCF_022324845.1. Taxonomy (NCBI): domain Bacteria; kingdom Bacillati; phylum Bacillota; class Clostridia; order Eubacteriales; family Clostridiaceae; genus Clostridium; species Clostridium sp. YIM B02506. Next base: position 41,677 of record NZ_JAKGTG010000032.1, on the reverse strand, counting down.
ATTTTTATATAATCTATATCCCAGTCCCCATACAGTTTCTATGTAATTTTCATCAGGGTTTATCTTTTTCAATTTATTACGTAGGTTACTTATATGAATTTTTACTGTATTATCATCTCCAAGATATTCTTCCTTCCATATTGATTCATAAAGGTTAGATTTACTAAAAACCTTACCTGAGTTTTTTATAAGTATTTCTAGAAGCATATACTCCTTAGCAGTAAGTTCGAGTTCTACATTATTAACCATAACTTGTTTTCTATTATCATCTAGAGTTAAATCCTTATAGGTAAATTTATTGCTACCTTGTATCTGTCTACTCGTTCTTCTTAAATTCGATTCAACCCTTGCAACAACTTCTCCTAAATCAAAAGGTTTAGTTATATAATCATCTGCCCCTATTCTCAAAAGATCGATCTTAGTTCCTACCATATCCTTTGCAGAAATGATTATAACTGGTACATCAGAAAATGTTCTAATCTCTTTAAGAATTTCATCTCCACTTTTATATGGAAGCATAATATCCAGCAAAATTAAGTCATAGTTACCTTCTTTAACTTCTTTAAGACCTTCTATTCCAGTATACATTGATTTAACCTTATACCCAGAATCCATTAACTCTTCTGAAAGCATATTATTTACGTCTTTATTATCTTCTATTACTAAAATATTTTTCATTCAAATATCATCCTTCTTTTAATACTATTTCTACTTAAAATAGTTTTCCTTATATTATTATAATCCTTTTACCCTTTACTTTTATATTATATTTTTTGCTAGATTTCTGTCTACATATTAATTTCACCCATAACTTATATTTTCTACTTGTATTGACAAGTTGTAAATATACAATATAATTATATGTGTAAGGACAATTAAAAAATAAAAGGAGTGTTAATTATGAACAGTAAAAAAATTACCCTTGATTATCTTAAATATTTAAATGAAACTTGGAATAAGGTAATAGAAAATGAAGTTGATTCTATTGAAAAGGCCGCTGAATTAGTAGCTGACTCATGTGAAAAAGGTGGACGTTTTTATGTTTTTGGATCAGGTCACTCTCATATGGTTGCTGAAGAAATATATATTCGTGCTGGTGGACTAGCTTTTGTTAAAGCAATATTAACACCAGAGCTTATGCTTCATCAGATGCCTAATAAAAGTACTTATCTCGAACGTTTAGATGGATATTCAAAAAACATCTTAGATTTATATAAGGTTGATGAAAAAGATACTTTGATGGTGATATCAAACTCTGGAAGAAATAACGTACCTGTTGAAATGTGCATAGAGGCTAAAAATAGAGGAACAAAAGTTATTTCTATGACCTCCTTATCACATTCTAAAAATGTTACTTCTAGACATTCTTCTGGTAAGTTAATGTTTGAAGTTTCTGATGTTGTAATTGATAATTGTGCTCCAAAGGGTGATGCAGCTTATCGTATAGAAGGTCTAAATGCTGATCTTGGTCCAACTTCTGATTTTACTGGTATAGGTATAGCTCAAAGTATTATAGTAGCAACAGTAGCAAAATTAGTAGAAAGAGGCGTTGATGTACCTGTATTTAAAAGTTCAAACTTAGATGGAGCTGATGAATATAACGATAACTTATTTAGTAAATACTATGGCTACTGGAAATAAAATTAATAAGGAGGGTTTTAATGAAAGCTATTTTATTATGTCACTATAAAGAATCAAAAATGTTTCCTTATGATTTAAACTGGCAACCAGCCTGTTTGCCAATTGTTGATACCTCTAATGTAGAAAGAATAATTAAACAGCTACTTAATAACTCATTTTTAGAAAAAGATATTTATGTAATCACTGATCATAGAAAAGATCAAGTACAGTTTACTTTAAGACATTATGCTAACATTAACTATATATCTATATCAAATAATGATTTAAAATCTGCCCTTAAACAGACTTGTGAAGATATTAAAGAAGATTTTTTAATTTATTATGGTAATAGCGTAGTAACAGACTCCGATGTAGAAAAATTCCTCTCATCAAATAATACTAATAAAGCTCTAGTTATAAAAAATAATGAGCCCTCTATAGATCATATTTGTGCAAATGTTGAAAATGGTAAAGTTAAAGTTTTCTTGGGACATCCCCGTGAGCACTATGTTACTCATAAGGTTGCTGGAGTATTTTCCTTAAGCTATGATAACCTAAAATCCGCACTTCAAGCTGATGTAGGGTTTGAGAAAAACATTTCTGGAGCAATGCCTCCTCAAGAGTATTTTTTTGAAAATGGATTAAATAATGTTTTAGAAACTGACAATATTTACTCAATTGAAACTGACTTTGATGTCTTTAGCTTAAAGTTCCCTTGGGACTTACTAAATGCCAATGAATATTATATTAATAAACTTTGCACTGAAATGTCTGCCCAAGCTCAAAACAATATAGATATTGATCCGTCAGCTGTATTAAATGGTTTTGTAAAGCTAGGAAAAAACAGTATCATTGGTAAAAATGTTGTTATAAATGGTAATTGTATCATAGGTGATAATGTATTTATTGATAATGGAGTTATTTTAGAAGGTAATAATTATATTGGGGATAACACATATATAAAAGATTATGCTAAAATAGGCTCCAATTCTGTTATAGGAAAAGATAACAAAATAGGTCATAATGCTGAAATTAAAGGATTAACCATGGATGGGGTGTCAGCTGTACATTATAGTGAAATATTTGGAGTTATCGGAAAATACGTTGATATAGCAGCAGCTTGTGTATCTGGTATTTTAAGATTTAATGATTCAAGCCACGTTCAAAAAATTGATGGTAAAACCTATTCTGGTAAAAATACTAATGCTGTTTTTATTGGAGACTTTACTAGAACAGGAATTAACAATATATTTTTACCTGGCTGTAAAATAGGTTCTAACTGTGCTTTATATCCTGGTTTAATTATAGATGAAGATATAGCTCATGGAAAAATTGTTTTAAAAAAGCAAGAGTTTATCATTAAAGAATGGGGATCTGAAAAATATGGCTGGTAAAAACTTAATTAGTTGCTTATAATAGACTTTTTTAATATAATTTATATCAAAAGTAACTAATATTGATATATAAGGATGGACATATTAAAGATGGAAAATACTACTCAAACTAAATATGAATTAGTCATAGACTACGTTCTTTCAAATATTAAAAATGGATTATATAGACCTCATCAAATGATCGAATCTGAAAATGAACTTTCTGATAAACTTAACGTTTCAAGAGTAACTGTAAGAAAGGGTTTAGAGGAACTAGTTAATAGCAAGGTGCTTAATAAGAAAAAAGGAATCGGAACCTTTGTAAACCCGCTTCCAAAATATTTTGGATTTAAAAGTGGTGTAGGTTTTAGTTCTGAAGCGAAAAAAAGAGGTCTTAAACCCTCTACTGAACTTCTATCATTAGAAAAACTTCAAGCAGATGAAGCTATTTCTGAAGCTCTTCAAGTTCCAGTGGATTCTCCTATATGGAAAGTTGAAAGAATCCGTTATGCTAATAACATAGCAATCTGTTATGAATTAGAATATTTTGATGCAAATATAGTCAAGGAAATACCGGAGGAAGTTTCTAAATCATCCATTTATGAATATCTATCTTCTTTAGGAATTACCTATGAATATGTGGATCAAAAAATCACGGCTGTTAATGCTAATAAAAAACTTGCAACCTATTTAGATATACAAGAAAACAGTGCATTAATTCATATGGAGATTTCAGCCTGCCTATCAAATGGTAAGCCTTTTAATATTGGAAATTCTTATTATCAAACAGACAGTTTCTACTTAGTTCAAACTATATATAAATAATTATTCATATTATAAGACCCAAGAAACTACCTTCTTGGGTCTAAATTATCAGCAACTAATTTTCACAAAAGATACTTAATAGAAAATATTATGCTTTAATTCCTATAAAGGCATGATTTATTAAAGCTTCAATAAAATAATCGTCAATCATATCTCCTGTAATAAGTAATCTATAAAATATAGGTCCCCATATTAAATCAACTGTTATCTCTACATCTATATCGTACCTTATCTCCCCTCTTATGATTCCACGATTCAAAATTTCCTTGGAAATATCTCTTCTTGGTTTAAAGTAGGCGCTTCTATATATATCAGCTAAACTTGAGTCAAATTGCCCTTCACCTATTATTTCAATTAAAACATTTCCTTCTCTACTTTTAATAAAGTTAACAAAATTACTTACTTGCATTTGCATATCTATTAAAGCTGTGCCAGTGTTTGGAACTGGTAGCTTTACTGAAGTAGCTTCTAAATAAGCCTCCATGATAACTCCAGCTTTATTTGGCCACCATTTATAAATAGTAGCTTTAGAAACTCCAGCTTTTTCAGCTATCTTTTCAACAGTAACTGTATCAAAACCTTTTTCAAGTAGTAAATCATATGCAGCAGTAAGAATATCCGATTTTGTTTTCTCACTACGGGGACGTCCTAATTTCTTCTCCATAAGTTATATCCTCCTTATGTATTACACAAATAAACTTAAAAACTATAGTTATATTATAAATTAAAAAAAGTTAAAAATCTACTCTTTACAATACTGAACGTTTAGTATATTATATATTTATAAACTAAACGTTCAGTATATTAATTGAGGAGGAGTTTTAAAATGAAGGTTATAGCATTTAATGGAAGTCCGAATAAGGAAGGTAACACTTATCACGGAATAAGAATAGTTCTTGAGGAACTAGAAAAAGAAGGTATAGAAACAGAGATAATACATGTTGGTAATAAATCTATAAGGGGATGTGTAGCTTGCAGAAAATGCTCTCAAAACAAAAATGAGAAATGTATAATAGCTACCGATCCAGTTAATGAATGGATTGAAAAAATGAAAGAGGCTGATGGAATAATAATAGGTTCTCCTGTACACTACTCTGCTATAGCCGGCACAATGAAGTCATTTTTAGATAGATCCTTCAGAGTTGCTGAAGCTAATGATAACCTATTAAGATATAAGGTTGGAACATCAGTTGTTGCAGTAAGGCGTTCAGGAGGAATCCCAACTTTCAATCAACTAAATAACTATATAAATCATTCAGAAATGTTTATGCCTACATCTAACTATTGGAATGTTATAAATGGGACAAAGCCTGGAGATGCACTTCTTGATGAAGAAGGAGTTCAGATAATGAGAGTTCTTGGTAAGAATATGGCTTGGCTTATGAGGTCAATAGAAAGTGGAGAAAAATCATTACCAAAACCCGAAATGGAAGAAAAGATATTTACAAATTTTATTCGTTAAAAGGAGCTGTTTTAAATGGAAGCAATAAATAATGATAATATTAAAAATACTAATGTACTAACTAAATTACTAATTTTAATTATGGCAATAACTTGTGGACTTACTGTTGCAAATCTTTATTATATACAACCCTTGCTTGGTGACATAGCTAAAAGTTTTAACGTTCATGAGGTAAGTGTTGGCTCAGCAGCCATGCTTACTCAAATAGGTTATGCAGTTGGAATGATATTTATTTTACCCCTAGGAGATATTAAAGAGAGAAAAAATCTAATAACCACTATGCTTTTATTTTCAGTTATTTCACTTTTTACTATGGCTTTTTCTCAAAATATCTATATGCTTATTGTTTCTTCTTTTGCTATAGGTTTCACTTCAATAATTCCTCAGCTTATAATTCCACTAGCAGCACAACTATCAAACCCTAATGAAAGAGGGAAAATAATTGGTACTGTAATGAGTGGTCTATTAATAGGGATTTTAGTATCGCGTACTATTAGTGGTCTTATAGGAAATTATTTTGGATGGAGAGTAGTTTATATAGTTGCAGCTATTATGATGATAATTCTAACACTGGTTTTAAGAAAAGTAATCCCCATTACAAATCCAGTTTCTGAAGTAAGATATTTTGATTTATTAAAATCATTACCTAAGTTAATAAAAGATGAACCTATTTTAAGAGAAGCATCTCTAAATGGAGCTTTGATGTTTGCAGCTTTCAGTGCATTTTGGACAACCCTTACCTTCTTACTTGAAAGCTCTCATTATAACATGGGCTCTCAAGCAGCTGGGTTACTCGGACTAGTAGGAATTGTTGGTGCATTAGCTGCTCCTTTAGTAGGTAAGTTAGCTGATAAAAAGGGTTCTCGTTATGTTATAGGAATCTGTATCATCATTGTATCTTTATCTTATATATTATTTCTTGCACTTGGATTTAAGATGATTGGTTTAATAATTGGGGTTATACTACTTGATTTAGGTGTTCAATCCTCCAATATATCAAACCAAGCAAGAGTTCACTCAATGAATGAAGAAAAACGTAACAGAATCAACACAGTTTATATGGTAAGCTTTTTCCTTGGAGGGTCTTTAGGTTCATTTTTAGGTTCCTCTGCCTATTCAAACTTTGGCTGGTTTGGCGTTTGTATCTTTGGAATTATAACTCAAATCATTGCATTGTTCATTCATAGACTAACTAAATAATAAACTTAATTTTCTATTTGCCCGAACATTCGAACATTCTAATATTCGGACATTTAAATAAAAATCTATAAAAATAACCATTAAGTAATACAATCATTACTTAATGGTTATTTTTTTACTTATACATTTCTCTTATCCCATAACTAATTCATCTGGAACATTTTCTTTACCTTGTCCATAATAATCGAATATTTTAACAGCTTGTTCAATCTGTTCTGCAGTCATCATAGCTACATTATCACTCATTGATTTAGCTATACAATAGGTTTTTGCAGCCTCTTCTAGATATACACAAGAATACAAAGCTTGCTTTAATGAATTCCCTACTGTTATTACTCCATGATTTTTTAGAATAACTGCAAGTTTTCCATTTAGATTTTCAACTGCTTCTACTCCCATTTGTTCACTTGCTGCTGATGAAAAAGGACATACATTAACTGAACCCTTTGTAGCATTTGCAAGTGTAGTTAAATTACACTTAAATTCTTCTTCAACTAATCCTAATGCCGTTGCATAGGGTTGATGAGTGTGAATTACTGCATTAATCTCTGACATATTATTATAGATATATAAAAGTGCCTTAGTATCAACTGATGCCTTTCTAGTGCCTTCTATAACCTTTCCAGATAGATCCATAAGAATTATATCATCTATTTCTAACTCTTCGTATATCATTCCAGAAGGTGTAACTAATACTCTATCTTCATCTACCTTTAAGCTTACATTTCCTCCAGAAAGTGCAATCAATCCATATCTATCAAGTTTAATACCAGCATTAATAACTTCCTTTTTTTCCTTATCGTACATTCTTCATCTTCCTTTCTGCATACCTTGCATTATTTACTTTTATTTTCTGCTTTAGAGAATTAGGATGTATAACTGCTTCAACTTTTAATAGTTTTTCTTCTAAATCTTTATAATCGTTATAAGCCTTTAGATCTATCCAGTATCTTCCCTTAAATAGTGATGGATTATTAATCCTTATATACATCTTTCCAGCTAACTTCTGTTCCTTAATCCTAAAACTTTTTATATCGCTTTTGAGGTAAGCACAAGATTTATTGAAAGCTGAAAAAGTTATTTGATTATTATCTATTACTATTTTTTCCGGATAAGCCACAGCTATAAAATTTGTTACAATAGTATACATACATAAAAAACATACAAAAACCCATAAATAATTCATTGTTGACCCTACACTCAATCTATAGATGCCAAATAGCAATGCAATTGCCGCTAAAATACCTGCATATATAACTCTAACTAAAAATGTTTTTCTATCAAATACATATTCTCTTCTCATGCTTCCTCCTATATAATTTATTAAGCTTGTTTTAATTCTCTTGCTTCTTTAAGTATTCTGTTTCTATTTATTAGAGCTAATCCTAATGCTATAACAGCAACTATTCCCATGCCAATCCATCCAAAATCATTTAATCTTACAATTGCCCAGGTTAATGGATTAGCTCCATCACAGATACTTGATATTTGAGCTGCACCTGAAGGTAATGTGTAGTTTGCATTAACAGCTGCTGTAGTTATTAATGGAGACAAATTAGTTGAAATTAATAGTCCAGCTGCAAGTACAACTATTCCATTAACTAAAGCTCTAAATCCATTACCATTAACTACTGGAGTTATAAGAACAAACATCCATGGTATAACTGCTAAATCTGCAAATGGTAGAACCTTATTACCAGGTAAAATAACTGCCATAAATACTGTTAGTGGTACAAGTATAAGTGATACTGAAAGTGTTAGAGGATGTCCTACTCCTACTGCTGAATCAAGACCTATATACATTTTTCCTCTATTAGAAAATTTCTTACTTATAAATTCAGAGGCAGCATCTGATATTGGTAGTAATCCTTCCATAAGTAAAGATGCCATTTTAGGTATAAGAACTAGTACTGCTCCCATTGAAATACCAAGTCTTAATACATCGCCATATCCATAACCTGCAACAGCTCCGATTACAAGACCTAAAGCTGTTCCTATTATAATAGGTTCTCCAAACACTCCAAATCTTTGTTGTACTTTTTCCATATTAATATCTATTTTTCTTACCCCTGGAATCATATCAATTATCTTATTTATTACTATTGCTATTGGAGCATATGCTCCTGTAAATCCATGAGGAAGAGATACCCCAGGTAATCCTAATGTTTTTTCAACTCCCGGTGCTGTATAATCTCCAATTACCATTATAATTACCATATTTAAAATTGCTGCAATTAGTCCCATAGTCTGGCTGCCAGTTACTATTGCAACTAAAGCTCCTGTAAATGCGAAGTGCCAGTAATCCCAGATATCTACATCTACTGTTTGAGTTGTATTAGTTATTATCATAACAATATTTACAAGTAAACATACTGGAATTATAACCATACCAACAGTTGATGCAAATGCAATTGCTGCTGCTGCTGGCCAACCAACATCAATAACCGATAAAGATAATCCAAAACGTGTTATCATCTGTTCTACTGCTGGTCCCAAGTTAGTTCCTAAGGCACCTATTACTAAATTTAACCCTATAAATCCTACCCCAACTGTTAACCCTGCTCTTAAGGCTTTTCCTTTTTCTGTCCCTAAAACTAATCCAAAAACAAAGATAATAATTGGCATCATTACGGTAGCGCCTAAACCTTGTATAGCACTAAAAAAACCTAATATTTGTGACATAATACACACCTCTCCTAATCTTTAATTATTTCATAAGATCTAAAATTTCTTTAGTTGTCTTGTCAACACCTACTCCTGTCAAAAAGCATATACCATTTATAAAAGGACATTTAACCCCTTCTGGTTTCATTGTTGTTGATATAACAAAATCAAAACTTCCTGATTTAGCTGCAACCTCTGCTATTTTGCATTGCTCAACTTTGTATTGACCTTTGTATCCGTTTGCATCAAGTATTTTTTCAACCTTTACTCTTGCAGCAGTAGAAGTACAAACCCCTGCTCCACATGCTAATAATATTCTTTTCATTTTTCAACACTTTCCTTTCGTATATATATTTTTATAATTTTTTTTAATAAACTAATATAACATCATCTCCTTAAAAATTAGTTCTAATCTATATTAGCTTTTTTCATAATGCTCTTAAACTCATCAATATTTGTGCAAGCTATAACTTTTTTAAGCATCTCTTGATCTTGAAATAAATCAACAAGTTTTTGAAGGATATCTATCTGTTGCTCTGACTTTAAAAGTCCAAGCATAAAGATTGCACTAACTTTTATCTCATTTTTTTCATCAACCATATCTTTAAATATTACTGGTTCCTTTAATGACATAAACCCAATCTGAGGCCTTATTATATGAATGCTATCCGTATGTGGAATAGCTATACCTATATCATTAATACTCAGTCCAGTAGGATAAACTTTTTCCCTATCTATAACTGCTTGAAAGAAAGTATCCTTTACTAATTCCTTTTCCAAAAATTCATCTGCTAACCTTTTTATCCCTTCTTCTTTGTTTTTTACTGATTCATTAAAAAATGTAATCTCCTTATCAAAATACATCTTCATATACCTCCGCTTCCTATTGTATTCTTCTTTCAAATAATTCAATTATTTGTGCCATATCAATACTACTTTTTGCATTGTTTATCGCTTCTTTAAATTCTGAAATCTGTAATAAATTTATTAAATTAAATAAAGCATTTAGATGTTTTTCTTTATCTACAGCATTTATTATACATACATATTTTATTGGGTCATAAATTCCTGCGTTAAAAACCACTGGATTTTTTAATCTAATTAGATTAAATCCAAGCTTTATTCCTCCATCGTCAATTTCTGAGTGTGGAATAGCAAATCCTTCTGAAATAACATAATATGGACCATTTTGTTCTGTATTTCTTATGATAGATTCAACATAGCTATCTGTTATATATCCTTTATTTAATAGATTGGTTGAAGCTTTCTTTACAGCATCCTTCCAATTATCTGCTTCTACATCTAATTCAATAAATTCCTCTGTTAATAAATCTGAAAGACCTAAAACCACTCTATTTTTTCTTTCAAAATAACTATTTAAACTTTCTCTAATTACCTCCAGTATTTCATCATTTTTTATTATAGGCTCTATCTTTTTCATGATATCTGTACAATCATTTTTGCATAATTTTGTGGAATTAATAGAACCACAGTTATCTATCATCTCTCTCATTCTCAAAAAATCACTATCAGTTAATTGAGGAGATATCCTAATATAAGGAACAGAAACACTATCTAAATCTACTGTTGAAATAACAAAGTCTATATCATTTCTTAATGAATCTTTTAGTCTATGTTTTGGTAGTACATTTATTATATTGAGATTAAATCTTTCTAAAAGCTTAGATTTTAAAAGCTGACTTGTCCCAATTCCACTATTGCAGATTAGTATTACATTACACACAGTCTTTTGAGTTTTCATTTTCTCAATTGAGGCACAAATATATATGACTATATATGCAATTTCCTCCTCGCAGATAGACCTTTTTGCATACTGCTCTAGTATATCTATGTTTTCTATAACTACCTCTTTTATAGGTGCATACTTCTCTATAATAAAATTTATTTCGTAGTTTTCATTAAAGCTTGTAAAGCCGTCTATAAATATTCTTTCTAGATGATTTGATAAACTTTGAAATAGCTCATAGTCCTTATATAAAGGAAGATCTAATGCTTTTGATAAATTCATAATAAATAATCTAGTTATGGTTTGTATTTTTACTATTTCTTTGCTTCCATCTATAGAATCATTTTTCTTAAGATAGCCAAATCCTTTTGAGAAATTTTCTAAATATCTTAGTTCATTTTTATTTAACTCAAGGTCAAAATGCTGGCAAACAAGTATATATAGCCTTTCTATTAATTTATTGTTGGTTTCTTGTTTTTCTAACTTATGGCTTTCTAAATACTTACCTAACCTCATTCTAAAAATTGCTACACATAGGTAATTCCAAAGCATATTAAAGGAGTACTCTGTTAACTGCATTTCCGAATATTTTTCTGCTTCTGATATAAGGTTTTGTAGTATTATGTTTGTATCTTTATCTATTGCACGTATATCGCCAATCTTCATGTTTTTTGCCTGCTCTTGATGAGAAAACAACTCGTATAAATCACCATATCTAAATAATATATTTACAAATAAGTCTCTTATATTTTCTTCAGAGCCATTAATACAAATCCCCGTATTGGTTTGAGAGTTTACTGAAAGATTATACTTATTTAAAAACTTATTTAGATATTTTAAATCTCCAATAACCGTTGATCTAGATACGTACATGAAATCCGCAATATTTAGTAGGGTTACATGTTCATGGGTAAATATAAGTAATAAAGACTCAACTACTAAACGTTCATCTTTTGATAGTTTATAATCATAAAAACTGAGTGTAGAAAGTGTTTGATATATAGACTTACTTATCTTATCTATGTAGAACTTGTTATCTGTCATCTTTAAATAAGCAATTCCTTTTCCTTCTAAAAACTCATTAACTTCCTGAATATCTGCCTGTATAGTTTTTACGCTGATATTTAAAATCTGCGATAATGCTTTTATATCTAATTCATTTGGTCTTTCGTATATTATCTTAATAATTTCGCAAGTTCTTTTATACAAGATTAACACCAACCTTTATATTTACTTTAGTTGTATATTCAAATAGCAAAATCATAAAACGTTTCCAGTAGTAAAATATATTTCTCTATTGTTTTCCAAAAGTATACTTCATCTCAAAAGCAAGTCTACCTTATAGTGTTACTTTATCACCTTTTGTTTCAAAACAAAAGTTTAAAACCATTCCAAAGTCAAGAACTAAATTGTACCAATTAATTAGACATATCTTTCTAAAATCTCAAATAAAACACCCCTAGCTACATTAAAAATATAGCTAGGGGTTAAAATCATAATTCTAATAAATATACTCGTAAATCCTATAACTTATAAAATCAATAGTATCATTATTGACTGAATAAATCATATAATTACCTTTTCTCTCTTTTGTTACAAGCTGCCCTTCTTGAAGCAGTTTTAATGCCTTAGATACTGCTGCTTCTGATATATCTAATAGACTGCTTAACTCTTGTGTACTCTTACCTTTTTTACTTATTGCTTTTAATATCTTTAATCTTGTAGAATCCCCTAAAGCCTTTAATGTTCTTTCTAAATCCTTAGGACTTTCTTTTTCAGAGTTTTCTGTTTCAACTAAACATGTTAAATTAAGAAAATCATCTATTATTCCTATAAGAAGATGAGGCCCAACAAAAGTTGATACATTAATTGAAACCCTCTTTAGATCTTTTTTGTAAACCTCATATTGCTTATTTTTATAAAAAACAATCTTATCTTCATGAACCTTTATTCTTTCATGAATCTCTTGAATTAAATTGAAAATCCCTTTTTCTTTTGCAAACCTCACTTTTTGTTTCAACATTCTAGTTATAAAAGGCTCTATATATTTTAATTCACCTTCAAATATCTCGATATAGAAGTCTTTTAATAACCTTAAAAGTTCTTGGTACTGATTTTGAGTGATTTTTTTATCATATTCTTTAAATATCTTGTTTATCTCATGTATTGATATCTTTGATAGTACATCTATGGAACTTAATATATTTAAATCTGAACATTCATCAAAATAAAGACATAAATCCATGATTATACAATACTCATCAGTGATATCTGCATAAATCTTTATGTCTTGTCTCATATCTTGATTCATCTGTTTATTAACTTTTTCTACCCACTTCTTCCTATGAATATGATGTTCTGGATTTGATAGTACATGAAGAGCACAAAACATCTCAAAAAGCGGTGAATACACAAATTCACATAGTACATCTTGTTCATAAATAACATCTATTTTCATATTACCTCTAAAAATAAGTAAAATTTCCTGTTTTTCTGCTGTGATGTTCAACTACTTTTATTATCTTCAAACATGAAAGGTATAAGATACTTATTATCCCAATTCCTATAACTATGAAGCTTTTTATTTCTTGTATAGAGCTTCCTATTAAAATAACATTTCTTACCCCTTCAATAGCATAAGTTAAAGGAAATATAAGGCTTATCCCCTTTGCCCACATAGGGAAAACTGAGGTTGGTACCTTAACTCCTGAAAATATCTCCATAGGCTCCTCAAGTACTGTAAATAGAAAACCTGAATCCCTTGAAAATAAAAACAAAGAATTTAAAAACATTCCCCACATTACTGCCATCAATAAAGTAATTATAAAAACAATCATCAAACTTAAGTAGTTTACATTTAAAACCTCTCTTTTGAATATCAAAACTCCTAGAGTGAAAATCACCATAAAAACTATGCTTTCAAAAAGAGAAGATAAGGCATTTCCTAGTATTACCCCCTGCCTACTGGCTGGTGAAAGGTAGATTAGCTCTAATGTCCCACTTATTCTTTCAAAAGAAAAGTTCCAAGCAGTTTGAACTAAGCTTCTAAACAGGCTCATGGTCATATATCCCAATACTATAAATACTAACACATTATCTTCATTAAGATAACTGATATTACTATTATTTATTTTAAATGGCTTAAAACTATAATAGGAGGTTATGAAGTTTAAAATAGGCCATATAAACAAGGAAATATATATAAACTTACTATGAAAATAGTTTAAGTGTTGTTTCTTCATTTCTGCCATAACTACTTTTATAAAACTTCTCATAATTTAAGCTCCTTTCTCAGAAAGCTTAATTATAGTATCTTCAAGTCTTGGTACAATCTCAAAAAATTCCTTTATGATAGCTCCTTTATCTGAACATATTTGTGATATGTTTAAACTTAGATTCTTAGAACTTATAATATGATATGAGTTATCCTCTTCATAAATCTCAACTGTATTATCATGTCCTAAAAGACTTATTAACATATATCTTTGAAGGGCCTCTATTTTATTATGAAGGGTCAATCTATATTCAACTTTTTTAAATACTTGTTTTGATAGTTCCTTTGATGTACCTTGTCTTATTATCATCCCTTTATCTAAAACATAAATATAATCAGCAAGTTCCTCAACTTCCTCCATGTAATGAGAGGTTAATAATATACCTTTACCTTTTTCCTTAGCTAATGACTTAACATGAGTTCTTAATTCCTTTGATACCACTGCATCAAGTCCTAAGGTAGGTTCATCCATAAATATATAGCTTGGATCATTTATTAGTCCTCTTGCTATCTGAAGTCTTTGCTTCATACCTTTTGAAAACTCTTCAACCTTCTTATCCTTATTTTCATAAAGGCCTACTAATTTAAGTAATTCTTCAATTCTCTTTTCTAATATATTATTAGGAATTCCATAAAGCTGTCCATAATACCATAGATTTTCATGAGCCGTAAGTCTCCAGTATATCATTCTCTCACCACCAGCAATCATATTAATTTTATATTTTATTGCTCTTGGATTTTTTACAGCATCTATCCCATCAAGAAAATACTCTCCTGAAGTTGGTGAAAGTAAGGTAGTTAACATCTTTATAGTTGTCGTTTTTCCTGCGCCATTTATACCTAAAAGTCCAATGATTTCTCCTTCTTTTATTTTTATAGAAACATCTTTTACCGCCTCTAACTTAACCTTCTCATTTTTAAATATTCCTTTACTTGTTTTAGTTTCATAAACCTTTTTTAAGTTGTTTGCTTCTATCATATTCATCACCTATCCTTGAATTTTTTCTAATGCTATATATTCTATTTTTCTAAGACTTAAAAATCCTACAAGTATATAAACTGTACCAAGTAAAAAAACATAAATCATGGTACTACTTAGTTCTGATACCCCTTTTCCAAGTAAAGCTGATCCTCTTATTAAGTTTGAGGTTTCAGTTACTGGTATTAGTTCTCCTATCCATCTTAAAACCCTTGGTAAATATTCATTAGGAAATGTTATTCCACATAGGAGTAACATGGCAACAAATAAAGTGTTTTGAGAAATATAAGTATCTCTTGTATATAACATTATTGAAGCAAGTACCATGGATAATCCAAAGAAACCATATAAGGCAAGAAGGGCACTTATTCCAAAGGATAATAAGTTTATATTAGACAAGTCTAGCCCAAAGGGAATAGCAATAATCAAGGAAACTATAACTTCAAAAGTAGTTGTAACTGTCTGCTGAAGCATATTCCCTATAAAATACTCTCCTCTCTTAAAAGGTGTAATCATAAGACTTTCTAAGGTACCTTCCCTTAATTCTGTAATAAGACTTCTACTTACATTTAAACATGTTCTAACAACATACAAATAAGTCAAAGATCCTAAAATAACGTAGCTCATGTAATCTCCTGTTCCAGTAAACTCAAGAAATTCATCTCCCACAACTCCATTAAAAAGCATCTTACAAATAAGTAACGCTCCTATTACAGTATAAAAACCAGTTAAAACATTTCCTATGAAAAAATCTTTAGGGTATGCTCTTATCATTACTATAAAATTTCTTTTAAATGTTGCTTTAAGTACTTTTCCTGTCATTTATTCAACCCCCTATTTTTGATTAACTATTTAGTTAATTAAATCGTTAATTCTTTAATGTGGAAGCATTTTAAAGGGTTTATTAAGCTTTGTCAATAAATAATTTCCAATATATCTCTTTTTATCCTTGATGGATTTTACTGGAAGTTGTATTATATAGTTAAGTAATTGGGAGGTTATTAATATGAATGCAGAAATAATTAAAGAGAAATCCTTGAGGAATTTTGATTCAGAAGCAGAAGTTTATGAAAAAAGTTCTGATGGAAAGTTTTGCTCTAGAATTTATCCCTACATATTGGACGAGCTTAATAAAAAAAATAATGAATTAATCTTAGATGTTGGCTGCGGAAATGGAGTAATGTTATCAAAGATGAATGAAAATAACAAGCTTCATGGAGTTGACCTTTCAAAAGCTATGATTGATGTTGCTAAAAAGAAGCTTAAAGACAAAGCAGAACTGATTGTAGGTGATGCAGAGTTTTTACTCTGGGAAGATAATTATTTCGACACTATCTTATGTACTTTTTCCTTTCACCATTATCCACGTCCTAAAAAAGTTTTAGATGAAATGTATAGGGTTTTAAAAAAAGGCGGACGTCTTATACTCGCTGATCCTTGGCTTCCTACTCCACTTAGACAGATTACAAACTTCTTTTTGAGATTTTCTGATAAAGGAGACTTTCATGAGTATTCTCAAAGAGAAATCACGGATCTATTAGAAGCTTCTAATTTCAAACTACAAAGGTTTACTCATCCTACGAATGATACATTTTTGTTAGTTGCTTTAAAGTAAATTAATAAATAACTTTAGTTTTTACCATACAAAAAGGAGCACTTCATAAACGAAGTGCTCCTTTTATATCTTATTAAACGTTGAATAACATATCTGAGTAAGTTGGTAATGGCCAGAACTCTTTGTCAACTATAGTTTCAAGAGTATCTGCAACTTCTCTTAAAGTATTCATTTGCTCAAATACTTCATATCTGTAGATCATACCTAAGTCATAGATATCACCATCAAAGTTGTCTGCTTTTGCAACTACTTCTTCAAGAAGTGCAATGTTTTTGTTTAATGAAGCTGTTAAGCTTGAAACTTCTTTTAATAATTCAGTTTGAACTGAAACATCAGCTCCTATTCCAACAGCAGTAATTGTATTTATTGAAGATGCAAGGCTTGTTGCATACTTAATTACTGAAGGTAATATTTGACGCTTAGCTATTTCAAGTGTAGTTAAAGCTTCTATATTTATAGTTTTGTTATAACCTTCTAAAGTTATTTCATAACGAGATTCTGATTCTACTTTAGTTAAAACTCCATGTTTTTCTAATACAGCTTGGTTCTTTTCAGAAAGTAAAGCTTTAGTAGATTCTACAGTAGATTTAATGTTTGGAAGCCCTCTTTTTGCAGCTTCTTCAACCCATTCATCAGAATAACCATTTCCATTAAATACAACTTTCTTATGAGCTTTAACAAGTTCAGTTAAAAGAACTTTAACTTCTTCTTCTACATCTGTAGATTTTTCAAGTCTATCTGCAACTTCTGATAAAGCTTCAGCAACTATTGTATTTAATACAAAGTTAGGTCCTGAAATTGAAGCTGAAGATGGAGTCATTCTGAACTCAAATTTATTTCCTGTAAATGCAAATGGAGAAGTTCTGTTTCTATCAGTTGCATCTTTTGGAAGTGGTGGTAATGTAGTTACCCCTATAGTTAAATCACTAGCTAATTTTGAGCTTGTAGCTGGTCCATTTTCAATTTGTTCTAAAATATCAGTTAATTGATCTCCTAAGAATATAGAGATTATAGCTGGTGGAGCTTCGTTAGCACCTAGTCTATGATCATTTCCAGCGTTAGCAGCTGATAATCTTAATAAATCTGAATATTCATCAACAGCTTTTATTACAGATGTTAAGAATAAAAGGAATTGTAGGTTTTCGTGTGGAGAATTACCTGGTTCAAGTAAGTTAACTCCATCATCAGTTCCCATTGACCAGTTGTTGTGTTTACCTGATCCATTTACTCCTGCAAATGGTTTTTCATGTAATAGACAAACTAATCCATGTTTTCCTGCAACTTTTTTCATTAATTCCATTGTAAGTTGGTTGTGGTCTGTTGATATATTTGTAGTACTAAATATAGGAGCTAATTCATGTTGAGCAGGCGCAACTTCGTTATGCTTAGTTTTAGCTAATATTCCAAGCTTCCAAAGTTCTTCATCTAACTCTTTCATGTAATCAGATATTCTTTGTTTTAATGATCCAAAATAATGATCTTCAAGTTCTTGTCCTTTTGAAGGTTTTGCTCCAAATAAAGTTCTTCCAGTTAATATAAGGTCTTTACGAGCATCATACATAGCTTTATCTATTAAGAAATATTCTTGTTCTGGTCCTACTGTAGTAGTAACTTTTGTAGTTGTAGTATTTCCTAAAGCTTTTAAAACACGTAGAGCTTGTTTATTTAAAGCTTCCATTGAACGTAATAATGGAGTTTTCTTATCTAATGCTTCTCCATGGTAAGAACAGAATGCAGTTGGTATACATAAAGAATCATCTTTAATAAATGCTGGTGAAGTACAATCCCATGCAGTATATCCTCTAGCTTCAAAAGTAGCTCTTAATCCACCTGAAGGGAATGAAGATGCATCTGGTTCTCCTTTTATTAATTCTTTACCTGAAAATTCTAATATAATCTTTCCATCAGAGGTTGGACTTATAAAAGCATCGTGTTTTTCAGCAGTAATTCCAGTCATTGGTTGGAACCAGTGAGTGAAGTGAGTAGCCCCCTTCTCAACAGCCCAATCTCTCATTGCAGCTGCAACAACATCTGCTACATCTGGTGCAAGAGCGGTTCCCATTTCTATTGTCTTTTTTAAAGCTTTATAAGTTGCTTTTGGAAGACGTTCCTTCATTACACAATCATTAAATACATTTGATGCAAAAATTTCAGTTACTTTACTCATTTAAAAAAATCCCCTTTCGTATTGCACATTACTTGATTTGTTCCTTAAAAGTTTACTTACAAGGATAAAACTTTTCTCTTTAAATACATTTTTTACATTATTTACATATTCACAAAAATAAAAAGCCAAAGAAAAACAATAATTTTCTTTAGCTCCATTGCTAAAATTATATAATTCATAATTTATTCATATACTTATTATTACACTCATCAATAAAACTGCCATAGTTTTATACATATGATGAATTTATTATACTACTATAACAGAGATTGTTCAATATTGAAATTAAATTTTTTTATAATTACTTAAATGATTAGATATTTTTTCCCATTAATTTCATACCATATTTTTCACTAATACATTAAATATAGTAAATAATTTTATTTATATAACTAAGACTATATTTATCTAATTAATATAGCGAGGTAGTATCTATATGCATAAATCCATTAACGCAAAAAATGATGATGTCTATGAAGGCTTAAAAAATATATACATCTATAATACTCTAAGTGAAAACAAATTTTTAATGAAAAAAATATTTAACCACAGCAGTTCTCTTTGTCAAAAAGATTTAACTTTGGGTATTGATGGAATCCCTATTACTCTTTTTTATGTTGATGAAACTATCGATGAAAAACTATTAGTTCAAAACGTAGTTAAACCAATACTTAATCTTAAAGATTCTTCTATAAAAAAGACCGAACTTAATATTGACTACATTCAAAATAACCTTATTCCTGCATGTAAAATAAGTATCGTAACTACTTACGATGTACTTGTTTATGAAGTTTTATGTGGAAGTGTAATTATCTTTGTTGAAGGTCAAACAAATGCCTTTATGATTAAAATTCCAAATACTAAAGCTAGAGATATTGATACCCCTGATACTGAACAAACTGTAAGCGGAGGAAAGCAGGCTTTTGTAGAAAACTTAAAAACAAATATAAATATTTTAAGAAATTTAATAAGAAACCCTGAGTTAGAAATCAGAACTTTAAATATAGGTATAAGAACAAAATCTCCCGTTTCTCTAATCTATCTAAATGGAATTATAAATGAAGATTTGCCTAAGGAGATCTTAAAAAGATTAAACTCCATTAATGTTGATGGATTAGTGGATACCTCACAAATTCAAGCACTTATACAAGAGCATAAATGGACAATATTTCCACAGCTTTTAACTACTGAAAGAGTAGATAGAACAATCAGTGAAATACTTAACGGTAAAGCAATTATATTACTTGAAGGAAGCCCATTTGCACTTGTACTTCCTTCAACACTAAATTCTTTTTTAAATTCTCAGGATGATATTTATGGACGTTCCATAATAACATCTATATTAAAAATAATTAGGTATATTGGTTTTTTTGAAGCCTGTTCTATATCAGCATTATACTTAGCTCTAACTACTTATCACCCTGGCTTATTGCCTACATCCTTAGCTTTATCTATTACAGGTACAAGAGTGGGACTCCCCTTTCCTGTTTATATAGAAATACTATTAATGGAGATAACCTTATACTTGGTACAAGAAGCAGCATTAAGACTTCCAAAGTCTGTAGGTAATACTGTTGGTATAGTTGGTGGTTTAGTAATAGGTCAATCAGTTGTTTTGGCTGGTATAATCAGTCCAATAATTGTAGTAATAGTATCTATGTCTGCTATATCTTCATTTACTTTACCAAACTATAATCTTGCGCTTTCGACTATTGCTATAAGACTTTTTTTAATATTTTGTTCTATGACTTTGGGTTTGTACGGATTTGTTATTGGTGTAATCATAATTTTAATACACTTAGCTTCACTTGATAACTTTGGGGTAAAATATCTAGCTGATTATTCTCCATATAATAAAAATATTTTAAAAGAAAACTTAATTAGAGCACCATTATCAACAATTCACAAAAGACCAAAATACTTAAATCCCAAAGATGACAACAAGTAAATTGATGTAGAGAGGCTGATATAATGAGTAAAAAAGTTGAAAGTATAAAAATGTTAGGTATAGTTGTAAATGGAATGATAGGTATAGAACTTCTAACACTTCCTATTACAACTGTTAAATATGCCAAAAATGATGGTTGGCTATCTCCTATATTAATTGGTTTTTTTATGATTGTGACTGTATATCAAGGCTACTGGTATTATAAAAATTATCCAGGCTTAAACTTTGCAGAAATGAATGAGGCTATCTATGGAAAGATCATAGGGAAAATATTTATATCTATAAATATACTTTATAACATATACATACACGGAATTACTTTAAGATTATTTGCAGAGAGTATAAGTGTATTTTTATTAGATAGAACACCTATAATCATAGTAATTTTAGTTACTCTTTTAGTTGTTTTTTATTTTACATCTTTAAATTTTGAAAGTATTACAGTAGTTTTTGACATTTTACTTCCATTTGTACTGTTTTCAATAATTTTACTTTCAATCATAAGTTTCTCGGCTGTAACTCCTTATAATTTATTTCCTCCATTACACGGGGGATTTATGCCGATTCTAAAAGGTGCACTGGGCTCTTTAAATGCAGCTGGAACTTGTTTTATATTTGCCTTTATTCTCCCTATGTTTTCAAACCCTCAAGAAACTAAAAAATATACAATTTTAGGAGTTATAATTAGTTCTATGGTTTTTACCTTAATTACAACACTTTGTATCATGGTCTTTGGGGCTTCAGAAATTAATCATCTAATGTTCCCAACACTTACTCTCTCCAAAGCTATACAATTGCAAAATCCTGTTTTCGAAAGGACTGAAAGTTTATTCATGGCGGCTTGGATACCAAATACTATTACAACTTTAGTTGTTTATTTTATTATATCGACTACTTCTACTAAATCTCTTTTTAAAAATAAAAAAGACTCTATTATTAGAGTTGCTCAGTTACCTTTAATATTAATTATATGCTTACTTCCTAAAAATGAAGCTGAACTTTTTAAAATGCTTGATATTGCAAACATAGGATTGAATTTATTAAATTTTGTATACCTACCTTTTGTTACTATTACTATTTTCTATAAGAAAAAGGGGTGGAAGAGATGGTTTTTAAAAAACATAAAAAACTAGTCTTAGTATTACTAACTATTTTACCAATAACTTTGTGTGGTTGCTGGGATAGTATTGAGATAGAAAAAAGAGCCTATGTTCTTGGAATAGCAATTGACGTTCCTAAAGACAAGAACTTAAATAGTAACTCTATAGAATATATGCCGCCTGAAGCTAATGGCCCTTTATACGCCTATACTATACAGATTCCTATAATATCAAATTCTATGAACAGACCCACAGGTCAATCTGGAAGCAGTTCATCTAAGGAGAGGCAGGCTAATTTAACTATAGTCTCTACCTCTTTTTTTGAAGCAAATAGAGAATTTTCTACACAAATAGACTATGCTCCTTATTATCCACATCTTAACTCAATAGTAATAAATGAATCTGTAGCTAAAGAAGATATTTCAAAATTCTTAGATATGTTTTTAAGAGATTCAGAAATTAGAAGAAGAACCAGAATTTTTATAACACCTGACGAGGCAAAAACAATATTAGATGTTACACCCAAAATAGATGATTACTCATCTCAATACTTGTATTTCTTACCTAATAACAATCACAAAACATCTAGACTGCTTCATAAAACTGATTTAGGAAAAGTATCAGAGGCTATGCATGAAAATAGAGACTTCGTACTTCCTAAAGTTATATCAGATAAAAATAGTATAATTAAAAATGCAGGTTGCGCAGTCTTTAAAGATAATAAAATGGTGGGGTGGCTAGATGAGATAAGAACAAATTACTTAAAAATAATTACAAATTACGCTAATGGTGGGACAGTATCTATAAACTTGCCAGAATATAAAGACTATCCAGTTATTCTTGAAATAAAAAAAGTTAAAACTAAGCAGCGACCAATAGTTAATGATGATTCAATAAAAATGAAAATAAATATAAAATCAACCTTAAGCATCTCGGAATTAAACATTCCAAATTGCCCTAGTGCAATGAATTCAGAACTTTTAGAAGAAATAGAAAAACTTACTGAAAATAAAATTAAAGAACAGGTAGAAGAAACCATATCTTATGTTCAAAAGACTTATGGAGCAGATGTTTTTTTGTTTGGAGTTAATATAAATAGATTTGCACCTAATACATGGGATAAAATAAAAGATGATTGGGATCAACATTTTAGATATTTAGATTTTGACATTGATGTAAAGGTCAGTATTAAACAATTTGGCCTTATGAAATAGAATTGTAAAGCATCATAAATTATTATGATGCTTACAAAATTAATTTATTTCATTATTTAATTTCTAAATATTAATAAGCTAAAATTTCATATCCATCCTCTGTTACAAGTACCATCACTTCACATTGAGCAGATAAGCTGCCGTCTTCAGTATAGAAGGTCCATCCATTTTCTTCATCCATAAATACCTTATCACTGCCTTCATTAACCATAGGCTCTATAGTAAAAATCATTCCTGGAACTAAAAGCATTTCTGTTTTTGCTTTAGAAACATGACTAACCCAAGGATCTTCATGGAACTCTAGTCCAACTCCATGTCCTCCTATTTCTTTTACTACGGTGTATCCATTTTTAAGAGCATGCTCATGTACAGCCTCTCCCATGTCTCCAAGAAAGTTCCATGGTTTTACTTGTTCTAACCCTTTATTTACACACTCTCTAACCACTCGGACTAATTTTTCAGCTTCTTCATTTACGTCTCCAATACAAAACATCCTTGAGGAATCTGAAAAATATCCGTTATATATAGTTGAAACATCTACATTAATAATATCTCCATTTTTAAGTAGTACATCTTTTGATGGTATTCCATGGCACACTTGATTGTTGATAGAGGTACATACACTTTTAGGGAAACCTTCATATCCAAGTTGTGCTGGTATTCCTCCAAGTTCTTTTGTCTTATCATATACAAGCTGATTAATTTCCTCAGTACTTACCCCTTCTTTTATAAAATCTGCCACAGCATCTAACACAGCTATATTAATCTTTCCACTTTCACGTATTCCATCTATCTGTTTTTGATTTTTGATTATTTCTCTATCTGGTACTATGTGACCTTCATTTCTGCAAGCTTCAATCTTATCATCAAAGACCTCATGGCACTTTTTATATTTTTTTTCACTTCCACACCAACATAAATCATTTCGTCCTAATTTGTTATTCATAGTACATCCTCCAACATTATCTTTTAGCTATTATATTAAAAATCTGTATTTTAAGATTTAAAAAAATCTGGTTTCATATATAAATTAAGCGGGATAGATTGCTTTCTATATTTTGATGGAGTTACTCCAAAGGTTTCTACAAAAGCTCTTGTGAAAGCTTCTTGAGATGAGTATCCATATTTTATTGCTATATCTAATAGTTTAGTTTTCTCCTCTCTTACTTCAATAGCTGAAAGGCTTAATCTACGTTTTGAGATATATTGTTTAAAAGTAATCCCTATATTTTCATGAAACTTACTTGAACAATAAAAAGAAGAATATCCAACATGATTAGATAAATCTATTAAACTTGGATTATCCATAATATTATCTTCAACCCAATTAATCATAGTTTCTATGGTTTTTGTAGACACGCAATCCACCTCCTTTAACCTTTATTATATCATTTTATGTTCTTAAATACTTGATGTTAGTTGCAATAATCACACTATAAAAGAAAGATAGATATTCAAAGCTTTCTTCAAATATCTATCTTAGTATTCATTTTTATATAATCAGCATAGCTACAATTGTAGTTGCTATTAATCCTATTACTACAGGTTTTAAATTCTTCTTTGCAAGTTCAAAGGCATCAACTTTGCAGATAGCTGCTACAGGTATTAAAGCCCAAGGAACTATAGTTCCTCCACCTACCCATATTCCTGCTATTTGTCCTAAAGCTGTTAAAGTTGCTACTCCACCACCTAAAGCTGTTGAGAATATCTTAGAAATTGAACCAACTAAGGATATTCCTGAAAAACCTGATCCATCTAATCCAGTTATTGCTCCTACTACTGTAATTGTACTAGATGAAATAACAGAGTTTATTGGAACTGTATTTGCAAGAGCTGCGCCTAAATCATTAACTATTCCGTTAGAATTTTCAGGAAGAATATGCCCAAATATTTCTGTAATTGCTGCATCTCCAAGATAAAAGAAAGCTGCTATTGGTATTACAACACCAAATATCTTAAACCCAAACTGAAGTCCTTTAACAAGATTATCAGTGATTTTCTCTAGAGACTCTTTCTTATAACTTAAGATTGAAACTATACTTAATATAAATACAGCAGTTCCACCAATTAAAGCTGTAGCATCTCCTCCCTGCAATTTATAGACATACATTATAACTATATCTATTCCAAAAAGTACTACTATTCCTAATGCTAAAATTCTTCTAATTGTTTTTGATTCAATAAGCATATTAGGCTTTTCCTCTTCACTATCTAGTGCATATTCATCAGATAAATTACCTGCTTTTAAATCCTTTCTTAGAAAATAGAAGGCAGCCACTGTAGTTACTACCCCCATAGTTATTGTAAGTGGAATACTTGAATATAAAACATCAGCTACTGGTATACCAGCTGCATCTGCTGTAAGTTTAGGTGCTGCTTGAATAATGTAGTCACTAGATAAGGCTATACCATGTCCAAACAAATTCATAGCAATAGCTACCCCCATAGCAGGAAGCCCCGCCTTCTTAGCTATAGGTAAAAACAAAGCCCCTATAAGAGCTACTGCTGGAGAAGGCCAGAAAAACCAAGATAGGATCATCATAAAAATTCCTATTGCCCAATAAGCAACCCAATAGTTTTTGATAACCTTTCTAAAAGGTGATACCATTTCATCATTTATTCCAGAATCCATTAAAGTCCCACTCATGGCTGTTATTATAGATATTATAAAAATTGTAGGCATAAGTTCTTTTGTTGCATAAACAAAGCTATTAAATATGCCCATAACAGATTGATACAAAGAACTAGTTCCAACTACACCAAGTATAAAAATACCCAGTATGCATATTAAGGATATATCTTTTTTCTTAATCATTGCTAGTATTATTATGATAATAAAAGCTAGATAAATATAATGAATTGGGCTTAATGTTAAGTTAATCATCTCTTCCTCCCATAATCGTTACTATATTGTTAGATTATGTAGGAAACATATCCTTAGTTACCTGTGCTTATGTGGTTACTATTAAATATTTTTTATTAACAAATTTATATCTCCTTCTATTAACATAAAGGTAAAATATGCAATTAAAGTTAAGTTATGATAAAATATTAAATAAAACTATTATTAAAATCCATAGGGGGATAGAAGCATGAAACTGACTATACTTATAGTAGTATTAATTGTAATAATATTATATGCAGTTTATAGTAATCATAAAAGAAAAGTTGAGATGATGGCCAAGATAAATAGTGAGTTTGGAGAAAAGCCTAAAAAATTTCATGAAAATTTCGATATGAGTTTTGTTATGGCATATTATAAATCTCGTAAAGAAAATGAGAAATCTAGTGATTCAATTGATGAATTAACATGGAACGATCTAGATATGGATAGTGTTTTTAAACGAACAAATTACACAAGTACAACTTTAGGAGAATCCTATCTCTACTATAAATATAGAGAAGTTTCTTACGATAATGATTACTGGAATACCACAGAAGAACTTATTAAGGCCTTTAATCAAAATAAAGACTTAAGAAATTCTATTAAATTTAATCTTATGAATGTAGGTAAATTAAATGATACTAAACTCATTCACTTCATTTATAACCCGACCTTCAGTACTATATCAGGTTATTACAAGTATCCTTTACTTGCAATAGGACTTATATTATCAATCTTAACTTCATTTATAGTTCCAAGCATAGGTGTATTATTAACAGTGTTTTTTGTATGCGCTAATATCTTGTTTTATCAAAGTGCTAAACTTTATTTAGAAGAAAACTTTGATGTCATGATTTATTTATTAAATAACATTAAACTATGTCAGAAATTATCTAAAGTAAAGGATAAAGATTTTGATGGATTTAGAGAAAAGTTAGAAACTTCCTTAAAAAATTTTAAAAAACTTAAAAATATAAAAAGATATAGCTCTACATTAGATAATTCAAAGAATATAATATTTTCTGATTCTGATATTTTTCTTCAATATATTAAGATGCTTTTCATGGTTGATATCATTGCCTATCAAAATATATCTAAAATATTAGAAGAAAATAAAGAATACCTTTATTTAATTTATGATTTAGTGGCCCAATTAGATTTTGCTTTAAGTATTGTATATTACAGAAAAAGCGTTGATGAATATGTGAATCCAGAATTTGCAGAAGATAACACCATGGAATTAGAAGATATTTATCACCCACTTCTTGATGACCCTATTAAGAATTCAATACATATAGATAAAAACATCATCTTTACAGGGTCTAATGCATCAGGAAAGTCTACCTTTATTAAAGCTGTTGCACTAAACTCTATCATGGCACAAAGCTTAAATACAGCCCTCTGCTCTAAGTATAGATGTAGATTTTCCAAAGTTGTTACATCAATGGCAATAAGAGATAACATTCTTGAAGGAGATAGTTATTTTATAGCAGAAATCAAAAGCTTAAAAAGATTGTTAGACTCCTTAAATGGTGATGTACCTATCTTAGCATTTATTGATGAAATACTTAAAGGAACTAACACTATTGAGAGGATATCAGCTTCTGCATCTATATTAAAATATGCTAAAACAACCAATGCACGAATTTTGGTTGCAACTCATGATATTGAACTAACTCAGATGATTGAAAATGGATATGATAACTATCATTTTAGAGAAACAGTTACAGATGATGATATCATATTTGATTACAAACTAAAAAAAGGCCCATCAACAACAAGAACTGCAATAAAGTTATTAAAAACCATGAACTTTAAATCTGATGTTGTAGATGATGCCAACTCTATTTATGATGATTTTGTTAAAAATCAAAAGTGGTCAACAGTTTAAAACTGTTGACCATTTTTTTATCTAATTCAGACCTTTCTTCATAGAAACCCCATCCAAACTAACTTCACCCCATGCCAGTTTTACACTTTCTTCTTTAACAAATCCATTATTAATCCAAAAATCAAATACTGATTTATCATAGTTTGTTACTACATCTATTTTTATGAATTTACTTTTTTGAGATATCACATATTTTTCAAAAGCTTTAAAAATTAGATTTCCTAAACCTTTGCCTTTTAATGAATCATCTATCATTAGTAGTGATAAATAGGTTTCTTCCCCTAACTTAAAATCCATGATACCTAATATTTTTTGTGATGGGCCTTCTATTATCTTACATGAATAAAATCCAGCCTCTTTCATGTCTTTGATATCATTTATCAACCATTCATGGTCCACTTTATAAGAATCAAGATGTACCATCAAAAAGTTCTTATTAGAATTATAAACATCAACAATTTCATCTAAATCTTTATATTCAACTAAATCTACATAAAAACCATCAACATCAAATAACATATAAATTCCTCACTCTACTCCTTAACCCAATAAGAACTACAATCCTTGGATCTTTCTATAAATCCATACTCAACCATTGCTCTTCTTAAGGTTGCATTATCTTCATATATTCTTTTTAAAACTCTGTTTATTTCTTTTTCAGTATATTTCTTACCTTTAGTGAAATTTTTAGTTATTTCAGAAAGTACTATTATCTTCTTTTTCTCTCTTGCTGGATAAGTTTTGATAGCTCCATTTTCATCAAAATAAGCTTTGATAACACTTTCTCTTTCCTTATCTGTGATGTTATATCGATCATCTACAGTAGTTGCTGTTCTATGCGCATCATGTAGAGTTTCTTTATCTAGTTTGTTTACCTTCTTGTTAGTGTTTTCTGTTATAAGTTCCATGATGGCTAAAAACAATCTTGCTTGTTTTTCTTTTTCTCTTAATTTATAACGATGATTTCTTATGGTTGACTGAGCAACTCCAAGTTTTGCTGATATCTCTTTATCTGTAAGCCCAGAAGCTATTAATGTTAGTAGTTCTCTTTGAACCTCTGATACACCTGTGAAGGTACTGTTCATTCCTAACAAATATTCTAAGCTTGAACCATGAGCACTTTCTAAATGGAGTTCAGCTGATTTTTTACCATCATAAAGAGCTCCATCTATTTCATATATTCTTCCCTTTATGAATTTTTCATTGCATATGATGCAGCTATAGCCTTCTTCATCTTCTATAAAACCTTTTTTAACTTCATCAATACTTGCATCCCAAAGTAATTCTATATTATCTTCTTTCATCTTATTTTAACCTTCTCTCATTGTAATCTTATTTATATTTTATGTTTTATTTTTAGTTTTGTCTATATATTTATAAACTTTTATTTACTTTGTCTATAATTTTCTCTTTCCTAAAAGAAGAAATCTATTCATTTTTCTAAAGAATATAAATATCATAGTGCAGAAATTAAGATGTTTTCTATGCAATTTTAAATATTTTCTAGCACTTTAGCTTTATTTTTCCTTTATATTAGATTAAAATTATTAGAGTATTGGAAATAAAACTTAGTTAAGAAACCAGTTTTCTTAATTTAAATATACTTATAGGAGATGTTAAACTTATGGCAAATGAAATTAATCCGTCTAACTTTATAAGAAATATAGTTATTGAGGATCTGGAAAATGGTAAACACAAAGAAATAATCACTCGTTTCCCACCAGAACCTAATGGCTACCTACATATAGGTCATGCTAAATCTATACTTTTAAACTTTGGTTTAGCAAAAGAATTCAGAGGAAAAACTCACTTAAGATTTGATGATACTAATCCTGTAAAAGAAGATACTGAATATGTTGAATCAATCAAAGAAGACGTTAAATGGCTAGGTGGAAACTGGGATGAACTTTTCTTTGCATCTAACTATTTTGATGAAATGTATGCTAGAGCTGTTTTATTAATAAAGAAAGGATTAGCTTATGTTTGTGATTTAACTCCAGAACAAGCTAAAGAATATAGAGGAACATTAACAAAACCAGGTGTTGATAGTCCATATAGAACTAGATCGATTGAAGAAAACTTAGATTTATTTGAAAGAATGAAAAAAGGTGAATTCAAAGATGGAGAAAAAGTTTTAAGAGCTAAAATAGATATGACATCTCCTAATATAAACATGAGAGATCCAATAATCTATAGAATATCTCACTCAACTCACCATAACACAGGTGATAAGTGGTGTTTATACCCAATGTATGACTTTGCTCATCCACTTGAAGATGCTATAGAAGGAATAACTCACTCTATATGTACACTAGAATTTGAAGATCATAGACCTCTTTATGACTGGGTTGTAAGAGAATGTGAAATGGACTGTACTCCAAGACAAATAGAATTTGCAAGATTAAACATCACAAACACAGTTATGAGTAAAAGAAAACTTAAACAACTAGTTGATGAAAAAGTAGTTGATGGATGGGATGACCCTAGAATGCCTACTATTTCAGGTTTAAGAAGAAGAGGATGTACACCAGAAGCTTTAAAGAACTTCTGTACAGCTATTGGAGTTTCTAAAGCTAATTCCATCGTTGATTCTCAAATGCTTGACTACTTCATAAGAGAAGATTTGATGCTTAAAGCTCCATTAACTATGGGAGTTATAAATCCATTAAAACTAATAATAACAAACTATCCAGAAAATGAATCAGAAATGATTGAACTTGAAAATAACGCTAAAGATGAAACTCAAGGTAAGAGATTGGTTCCTTTCTCAAGAGAATTATATATAGAAAAAGAAGATTTCATGGAAGTACCTCCAAAGAAATACTTCAGACTTTTCCCTGGAAATGAAGTTAGATTAAAAGGTGCTTACTTTGTAAAATGCACTGACATCATAAAAGATGAAAATGGTGAAGTTGTTGAAGTACATTGTACCTATGACCCAGAAACTAAGAGCGGTTCTGGTTTCACTGGAAGAAAAGTTAAAGGAACTATTCACTGGGTAGATGCTAAAACTTGCGTCCCTGCTGAATTTAGATTATACGAACCATTAATCTTAGATGATGCACCTGAAAATGAAGGAAAACACTTCCTAGAACAAATAAACCCTAACTCAATGGAAGTTTTACAAGGTTTCATAGAACCAACAGCATTTAAAACTGCTAAACCTCAAGATAAGTTCCAAATGGTTAGAAACGGATTCTTTAATGTAGATACTAGATACTCAACTGATGAGAAATTAGTATTCAACAGAATAGTATCATTAAAATCATCATTTAAATTAAGCTAATAATAAAGAGGATATACTAGATAAAATAGTATGTCCTCTTATTTTTTAATCCCTTTGCACATGGTTTTCTTTTGGCACTTAGGGCAATATAGACTTTTATAATTTACTCCAGCATTAACTCCAAAAACATTTTGCTTTAAGGTTACTTCGAATTCTTGTCCACATTCATCACATATCCACTTGTAATTAACTGTACTCCAGTACATTAAAATAAAAATTCCTATAAATAATCCAACTACTCCAAAAATAAGTAATATAATATTTACACCTTCTTCCTGTAGGAGCGTTCCTAAAAGGAATCTAATGAGACTTAAAAAGAAGTCTCTACAGAGAAGTAGTGCAGCTCCATCAAACTCCTTTTAACCTTCCTCCTGTAGAAGTCTCGTAGAGACTTCATTAAATTCATTTAAGAACTTCATTTTAATATAGCTCCATTCTTAAAGTTTGTTTTGCTTTTTTATTACTTTTTGTAAATACTCTTTCATATTGTCTTTATAGATTGCAATAAAAAATAAAAAGATTCCTATAACCCTTAGCGGAAACGCCCTTATAGGTAACACCATTACCACACAAAAAATCATAAAAGCAATCGCTAATATTGTGATATCTTTTCTATTTCCTCTAGTTAATCTATCTTTAATTTCATCCTTTAGTGACACGGTAAGAAACACTATAAGCCCAGCTCCCTTTAAAATATATCTATCATCTGGTAAGTATGCTGCAACAATAAGAATTACAGTGGCAATAACTTGGATTATAACATCTCTTTTATTTTTAATCATTCTCTCACCCCTTAATTTTGTAGAAGTCTCCTAGAAACCTCATTAAATTCAATTAAGAACCTCAACCTCTTCTTAAATCTTGTTGTCCTTTTTTCTGAATCTTTGTATTGAGTCCTTAATGTTTTCTTTATATATTGCAGCTATAAATAAAAATATACCTAAAAACTGCATGAAAATCATCTCACCTGGCAAAATCATTACCGCACTAAAAAACAGAAAAGCCATGACTAAAATTGTAATATCCTTTTTGTTTCCCTTATTGAGAATATCCTTTATTTCATCTTTAGCGATTGCAGTAAATAATATTACATATCCAATTCCCTTAAATCTATACTTATCGTATGGAAGAAAGGTCGTTGCTAAAAATATTAAATAAGCAGCTAACCGAATTGCGAAATCTTTTTGACGTTTAGTCACACCATCACCCCTAATATTAGTTTATTTAAATTTGAGATATCTTTACCATTTTGTAAAAGCACTTATTTTTAAGCTTTACTTATATCATAATTTATCTTTTTTAAATCTTTTAAAGTATGTTGTAATATCTTCTTTAAATATTACAAAACTAAATAAAAATACTCCTCCAAAATTCACACTATGAATAGGTAAAATCATTGTTAAGAAAAATATCACATAGGTAATTACCAAAATCACATTATCTTTTTTATTTCCTTTAGATAAAACATTCTGTATAGCCTCGCTAGATATTGAGGTAAAGATTATTATGCGCCCAAATCCCTTTACAGTGTTATCACCATAAGGAAGAAAAGTTATTATTAAAATTATTAGGAAAAAAACTAACTTAATTACAAAATCCTTTTGAAGTTTAGTCACACCATCACCTCTAATTTTTGTTGAGTAATAAGACTATTACACAAAAACACTTACCATTTGTGTAATTATATCCATTATACCATGTAATTTCCAAATTGATAACTTAAGTTTCATAGATCATATTTGTTCCATTATTAACACATGCTAATAATTTGATGGGCCTCTTGATGTACCTTTTATTTTCTTATAACTAAAAGAAGTCTGATATCTAAAATTAATTTAGATATCAGACTTCCATGTATTACTTAAAATTTCTTTAATTTTTCAAACTTTTTACTATATCAATTGATAATCCAGTTTTATTAGCTATTGTTTCATCATCTAATAATCCTATTAGATTTCTTGCAATATCTATTTTCCCTTTTTCTATTCCTTCTCTTATTCCTTCTTCTCTTGCACTTTTCTCTCTTGTTAACTGATCCATAATTTCAGCTTGCCTTGCCTCATATGCCATCCTAGCTTCTTTGCTTTTACTTACTCTTTGTAATATTTCATAAGCAGTTTTTATATTTTCATTTCTTTCAGCTAACATTTCCATTCCCTCCTTTGATTTTGCATCAATAAATTCAAGCCAATCTAAGCTTGGGTCATCTACATCCTTCAGACTATCTAATCTTTCAAGCTTTGGAAGTTCTAAGAAGTGAATTTCTAATACATCAGTTAATTTATACAAAGTATCATCTTCAACTATATGAAATCTTGTATGTATTTTATTAAGAGGTATTCTCTCAAAGTCCACAATATTTATAGTTATGCACTTCTTTAATTTATCATATGTATCTCCAGGCATTACTTGACTATTATACAATGATAATAGGTAAGGCTTTGACATCATCTCTACCTTTTCCCTTATCCCACACCGTGCGTGAAACTTTCGCTTCACACGGCGTTCCAACAAATGAACCTTGTCCTCCCTCGGACTAAGATACAAAATAAATTATTGTACTTACATGAAGAATATATTTATTTAACTACAGCTTTTACATTTCCAAACAAGATTTTGCACTTTATTAATTTGATTTAAGGGTAACGTCATATCCTTATGATTACATACTCTATTTCCTTGGCCTAGGTGTAATTTACACTTTCTACACTTACCTCTATCTCTATTGTATGCATATTCTCTATTCATATAGTATTCAAAGTTATATATACTATCTTTGCATTTTGCATTTTGTAAATCGGCTTGGGAATATAATGGTGGTCTATTCAACGGTTGTCTTTTTCTGGTATTTTGTTTTTCATACAACTCTCTACCTATAGCGGTATAAGGTGTCATCTTTTGATTAAAAGGATATTTTTCCCATCGGGAATGTGTAATGAATGCCTTTGTGATTCCAATTTTCATCCCATCTAATTCAACTCCAAATACTTTGCTGTCATAACCTTTATGTCTTTGAGGTCGATTATTTAACTCCTTCATAGGATATTTATGCCACTTAATGTCCTCATTATATATTTTCCTAAATACCGTGTATGCACAACAGTCAACATTGTTATCTATTCTATTGAATACTTTACCGCATATTGATATTTTCCAATATTCAGCGATTCCCGTTATTATTGAGTTTATTTTCTCTATTTGTATTGCCCTTTGTATATTATTGGGAATAGTTTTTAACTTCCTTATCTCCTGCGTTATCTTAGATATCTGCTTACTAACTCTCTTAGGATTTGGATAAACTTTCCCTACAATATTTTCGGGATTTGGTTTACTAGGCGTACTTCTAGGCTTCTCCGCTATGATATTAAATCCTAAAAACTTCACAGGTTTCTTTGTCATATCTGTTATCACAGTCTTCTCTTCTGATAGCTCAACTTTTAATTTTGCTTTAAAATATTTGAGTAATTTCCTCAATATTCTTGTTGCTTCACCTTCGGTCGTTGTAAGTATAACCCAGTCATCAGCATATCGAATAAGATGCTTTGGTATAACGCCATTACTTC
This sequence comes from Clostridium sp. YIM B02506, assembly GCF_022324845.1. Lineage (NCBI taxonomy): Bacteria > Bacillati > Bacillota > Clostridia > Eubacteriales > Clostridiaceae > Clostridium > Clostridium sp. YIM B02506. The sequence continues at coordinate 6,865 of NZ_JAKGTG010000032.1, read as the reverse complement.
TTAATCTCTTCTTATCGCTATTTATGAACTTACATCGTTGTGTTGGAAATTGATATTGTTTCCCTATCATCCAATCAAAGCTATTTAAGTATATATTTGCAAGAATAGGTGATAAAATTGAGCCTTGAGCAGTTCCTTTTTGAGTGTTTATGTACATTTCATACTCAATGTATCCTACTCTAAGCATTTCTTTAACAATGCTTAGTATCCTTTTATCATGAATCCCCATCTTCCAAAGAACATTAATCATTCTTCTATGATTTATGTTATCAAAATACCCCTTAATATCTCCTTCGATTGCGTATAAGCATTTATTTTTCTTTCCTGTTGTTATTATATGTGTCACTTGTTTCACAGCGTGTTTCGTTGCTCGATATGGTCTGAATCCAAAGCTGCAGGGAAAGAATTTTGCTTCAACTATGGGTTCAATAACAGTTCTTATACATTCTTGAATTATTCTGTCTAAGGCTGTTGAGATACCTAAAGGACGCTTATCACCATTACTTTTAGGAATGTAAATTCTTTTACTTGGTTTAGGTCTATAGTTATAAGCACTATCACGAACTAAGTTTATCAACTCATTCCTATCCATTTGGAGATAATCTTCTATCTTCTTCTTGTCAATACCTGCGGTATTAGCTCCTTTATTCGATTTAACATTGTGTATTGCTGTAATTATTGTTACCTCATTAAATGCAATTTCTAATAATCCGTTAAAACTCTTGTTTAGTTTACTCTTTTCATAAATAAAATCTAGCTTAGCTTTCAATTCTGCTTCGCTGGAAAAGTTGTCGTTTAAATGCATAGTTTTCTCCTATGGTTCGTTACCAATATCTCATGGAATTTCAACTTCTCTCATTCTTATATGTAAATTCATCTGTCTGGAGCCCTTCGCCAAGTACTTACCTTTCGTAAGCTCAGACTACTATGACTCCGCTGACTTCCTTTAAGCTTCATAGAACCGTTATTCTCCACTTAAAGGCTCTCCTACGTTCCATTTTGCATATCCTTATATTACAAACTTTAGGTATTTGCTTTACCCCGAAAAACGGATTATCGTTTGAACCACAGTTATTCGATATCCCTATGCAATATTTCAATTGCAAGAAATATATTTAACTAAACTGTAAATATATTAGTCTTTAAATTTTCAGCTTTCGCTGGCTCTACCTTACGAGGCGTCATAGCAAATTTCATTACGGTTACCATGGTTTGAGGATGCCCGAATTATTTATATCCATATCCTACAGGACTTAGGCTTTCAAATCCGACTTCACCCCGCTTTGTACATTAACTGATAACGGTCATAAAATGCACAGGGGAGTATTAGCAATAGCATTTTCAAGCGGTTCCATGCTAAAGTGGGATTACACCACTTAATTCTACAAAATAGTTCAACCCCATATGTATGGGGTTGGTGCTTTATCGTTTAACTAACTTATGCACAACGCAGCGCACTTTTTGACCAGTAGAATAATGTTCTTTCTGCCATAAATTCAGTAGGCAGTATTTGAATTTCTATATCTATCTGCTCGTTATTTCTAGTCTTAACTCTTATATCTAAAACACCTTTTTTGTCTTCTTTAAATTCTCTTAATAATTCAGTGTTTAATAACTCTATTTCCATAAATTCTTCTTTTGGTAAATTCAATACTGCACTCAAAAATGCTGCCAAAACAGATTTATTCTTTTCATCACCGAAAATAAGCTTAAATACAAAATCAACTTTTGGAGACATTATAAAGTCATCATCGTAATTACTGTATTTATTGTTCATAGTTTACTTTCACATCCTTTTATATGGCTATCATTTACTAAAAAAAACTCAAATGTAACCATTGAAAATACTATATCTTCTTATATTTATTATATCATATTTATGTGTTTCAATCATCTCATATAAAAGATTTAATTATGTATAATTATCAGCAAAAATCACATTATTTAATCATAAAAAAATAATAAAGGTTAGGATAGATCTTACATCAATACGTCTAAACGAATTCTAATGAAATACTTGCACATTTTCTATAGCAATATGACTAATTGATAGAAGCTATTTTCAGCTTCAATCTAATCCTTTTTATGGTATAATATTACTATCTAATATTGGGAGGTTTTGTCTATGAACGAATCTAATAATGATTTTTCAAAAACCATCAATGACATTGAGGAGTTTAATAAAAAAGTTAATACTCCAGAGTATTTGACTTCTGGGAAACAAACTCTTTTAGTTAAGAATTTAGGTAAATCTAAATTAGGTTTATTAGTATTAGGGATTCTTGGAATTCTTTTTTCTATGATTTCTTTTATCACATCGCTACAAAACAATACCTTTGATATTTTTGAAACTTTTAAAACTCTATTTATATTTTTAATATCATCTCTATTCTTATTTAAAGGAATTAATCTTTATAAAAATAAGTAATTAACTTAGTCCTTTATTAATGAAAACATGTTTAAGTCTTGATGCTTGTCTCTAAAGTAAACATACTTCCTAAGATAACCTTCATGCAGAAAACCTAGTTTCTTAAGCATGTTTTCAGCACTCCTACCCTGTAGAAGTTTGTAGAACTTCATTAAATTCCTTTTATTTTCTATTCTTTTTATTACACTTTTCTCTCTTGTTAACTGATCCATAATTTAAGCTTCGTTTTAATATTTTTATGAAACATTTACGTATTTCTACAGCAATATTCAGATGAATCTAATGAAGCTGAGGAACGCTTCTACAGCAACAAGGTGCATACCCTATTTCAGCTCTAAAGTGCCTTTTATTCCAATTATGATAGCCACATGTTCCAATTAACTTGCTTGTACTTTTTAATTCTATTCCCCATCTTATGCCCATATCTACTTCAAAAGACTCTTTGAACTTTTCAATCATAACTTCAACTGTTGAAATATCATTAATTGGATATATTCCATAATACTTCATAACATCTTCTGATGAATATATAGAAAACATCTCTTTTAAATCTTTTTCTGTAATAAGTCTTAGTCTTAGTCGCTCTGTTTCGATTACTGGAAATTCATTGTACATATCCGTATCCCCTATCTTTTAGATATTTTAATTTTTCATACTCACTTTGTATAATTAATTCTATTGTACCATAAATTTCCTAATTGATTTTATCTTCATATCTTCATGGTTCGTCATAAGTGCACTAACCATTTCATGATAGGCCTTTTTCATATACATGTTAGACCCATCATTATAATAAGTTCTAGTTATAGATGTTAACTTGCTATTTCCTGCTGAATCTTATTACCACCGTCTTTAATATAGGGGTTTTTATAAAATGAGTATACTAGTTGTCCAGCCATTAAACACCAGATTACTGGTTCGCATATTATAACACCAAAGTAACCCATTTTCCCTATAAGGAAATATACAAATACTATCTTACCAAAAAATTCAATTATACTAGATATTAGAGGAACAATCTTTTGCCCAATTCCTTGGAGGGCATTTCTTAAATTTAGAAGTATACCTAAAATTGCATAAAAAGGTGCATTTATCATTAAGTATAATGACCCATTGTGAATCACAGTGTATTCGCTAGATCCTGATATTGCTCTCATAAGTACTGGTGATAAAAATAATGAAATTACAAAGGCTATGGCTCCCCAAGCTATAGAAATTATATTTACATATCTGACAGCTTGCCTTATTCTCTTCACTTTATTTGCCCCCTTATTCTGTGAGACAAAGGTTGAAATACTCATTGATAATATACCAATAGGTAAGGTAAGAAAACTACTAAGTTTACGTGCTGCAACATGACCTGCAATAATAAGATATCCAAATCCATTAATTGCAGTTTGAAGAATAACTGTCCCAGTTGACACTATGAGAAGCATAATTCCCATGGATAAACCTTGTCCAGCTAGATCCATATATAACTCCTTATCGAATTTAAAATGCTCTTTTTTTGGAATAAGTATCTTACATTTATAAAATATATAGACAATACATAAAAGTGCTGATATTCCTTGAGCTATAACTGTTGCAACTGCTGCTCCCCTTATTCCCATACTAAATTTAGTAATAAAAAGTATATCTAATATGACATTTAATACTGATGATATTATAAGAAATACCAAGGGCATGAAACTGTTTCCAATAGTTCTTAAAAAACCTGCACACAGATTATAAACAAAGGTAACCCCAACAAAAATTGTAACCGTATAAACATAATAATAAGCTTCATTTATAATATTTTCTGGAGTATGCAATAGTTGTAATAGAGGAAATAAAAATAATTTAACTATAATCATAATAAATATAGTAATTATTCCTCCTATAACAATAGAAGAAGCTACTGATTTTTTTACTAACTCTTCATCTTTTGCACCATAACTACGGGCTGTTACTATACTAAGTCCATTGCCTATACCTAACGCAAACCCAATTAACATCTCATATATAGCTGTGGTAGATCCTATTGCAGCTAAAGATGTATCCCCTAAAAAATTTCCTACAATCATTATATCTGCCATATTATATAGTTGTTGAAATATACTTGATATAAACAGTGGAATCGTAAATATAATTAACGACTTAAGTATTTTTCCATTTAATAAGTCTACTTTTGTATTAAACATATGTCCTCCTTTTAAATTAAAATTCTATTTAATTATACACCCCCTGCAATACTTTGTGGTTTCAAATTTTAAAACTATTGTATATACTTTTAATCTAATTGTATTTCTTTTTCATGATGGACCTCTTAGGCCCATCATGATAAGAAAATTGATTATCACTTTGCAGTTTTTTCACTTAATTGACTTTCATGTTTCTCAAAGAAATCAACTCTAGGCATCAAATACTTCAACTTATGCCCTCTATCAATAAAGTTATATATAGGTTCAAATATAAAATCCCAATTCCAAAGTTTTTTATCTACATTTAGATAATCTCTTGCTTTTTCACATCCAGTTGGAGCTATAGGATGAAGTAAGGTTATGATGGTTCTTACAGCATGAAAGCTGTCTATGAGAACTTGTTTTCTTAATACATCATCATGTTCGCTTTCTGCTTTTTTCATGTTACTTACCCAGTACTTATTCATTTTTCTTATATAACTATCAAGAACATAAATCACACTGTGAAATTCATGATTGTACATGTTGTTTTCATAGTTTATTATGGACTCTTTAGCTTCTTCTAAGATTTCTTCACTTATTTCTCCTACTGGTATTTCTGAATCATAGTACTTTTGAGAAGTGTAGAAACATGATCGAACAAGTCTATTAAATACATTAGTAAGAAGATTTCCATCTTTTAATACTGGATCTGCTCCTTGTTTCTCTTCTTCACTCATAAATACTTGAGGAGTAAAGCTGGCACTTTTCCTTGATAGACCTAAACTTAGAAAATGCATTCTTAATTGCTCTGGAGTGTAGAAATTTAATAATTCTCTTGCCATAGGTGGTTTAACTTTACCACTGCTGCTAGCTTTTTTATCCATAAACAATAGATGATTATTTGCAATCAAGTGTGGAATGTTGATGTTTTCGAAGTCTACCTTGTTATCATAGTTTATTCCTGTAAGTGCCATGAAAAGGCCCATCTCAGCAACACCATAAAAATAGATATTATCTTCTCCCATAAATTGATACACCTTTGATTCTTTTGAATTCCAGAAATTTTTCCACTCATCTTTGTCTTCTCCTATTGATTCTAGATAGGCCTTAGTAAATGATATTGGGGCCCATAAAGATTCTGGCCATACCCAAAAAGTAAGATTTTTGAGTTCTTCTTTATCAGGTACCTCTATACCCCATTCAACATTTCCTGATAATCTAAAAGGAACTAAAGTCTTTCCTGTCCTAAATCTAATACCCATTTTATCAAATACGTCTCTTGCTTTATCTCTATCTTCTAGGTTCTTAAATATGAAAGAGATTGAGGCTTTCTTAGAATCATCTTCAACTGTATGAGTTGGAAGTTTTTCATCTAAATCTGTTATTTCTTCAAGTTGCTTACGTTTTACATATATAATTGGTGGTTTTAAAAACTCCTCAATAGTATTTAAGACATATTTTCTCCAATTTGATGTTTTTCTTAAATGCTCAACACCATCACTTAATAGGTGCATGTATTTATCTAATTCAAAATACCAATTAGCTACATCTACAAGTTCAGGTGTTTTGCCTGATAATATGCTCTTAGGATCAATTAACTCGTTAGGCATATATTGATGTCCTAAATCACATTCATCTGCATAACCTTTTTCAGAACTGCATCCTTCTATAGGGCATTTACCTATTACTTGCCTTCCATTTAATAAGGCTTTAAAATCAGGATCATAAAATTGTGGTGATGATAACTTAACTAGATATCCATTATCATATAAGTTATTAAATATTTCTTTTGATAATTCCTTGTGTATTTGTCCTGCTCTTCCTAGTGAAGAACCAGCATATAAACTTGGATTTATTTCATATTTATCTAATACATCTTTTTGTTTTTCATGATTCTCAAGAACATACTCTTCTAATGTTTTATTATAAGAACCCTCATCTACAAGTTTTTTGTAACTTGCAAGTATTGGAGAACCATAACAATCTGTTCCTGATACAAATATAACATTTTCCTCACCTATTCTATCCTTCAAAAACCTTGAGAAAGTATCTGCATGCACAAATACACCGCCTACATGACCAAAGTGTAAATCTTTATTACCATATGGCATTCCAGAAGTTATAACTGCTCTTTTGGGAAAGACAGGTCTTTCTAATTTTCTTTTTTCCATAATATTCACTCCTTAAAAATCTGTATTTAATGAGTCAAGTACCACCGGCTCAGCCGGAGGCTTGATTAAGCCCTATAAGGGCATGATACTGGCGGCGCTACTCG